>JAUQOW010000227.1 GCA_030550675.1 Chloroflexota bacterium | reverse complement strand
AGCAGATCAGTGCGCTGATCAATCGCGCGCGCACCGAGGGCCTGAGCAGCGACGTCATCACCAAAGTGTTGCGCGATGAACTTGCCTACAACGCCGAATTAGCCAATCCCAGCCATATGTTCCACGTTCAGATCGTCGATCTTGGTCCGGCTGAGGGTGCGACACGCACGCTGCCTCCCAATGAAGCGCGCATGATCCTGCAACGTCGCAGCACGCCGCTCGTCAAGCGTTAGCCGTCGCTGCCGCTCGACAACTGGCGCTCAATGACGCACGCGACGATGCTGCGCGCATACCCGGTGCGCCGGTTCTCTGTGCATTCTTCTTTCCACTTTTTCGTTTGAGCGTCCTCAGCAGGGCGCTATTGAGCATTGCTGTCGGAGTGCGTCTATGAACCCTGCCACGTTTGCCGGTGATCTCGTCCGCCGACTCACGTCGCTTGCGACTGCTGTGCAACAGGCGTTTCCGCCATTGCGCCAGCGTCCCCCGCTGTCGGATCGCCCGATCCGCGGGGTGATTCTGACGACGGAACAACTCGAGGAACGAGCGCGCGCGCTCGCTGCTGAGCACACTGTCGTAATGCAGCCGGGAAAGGCGGGGGCGTTGTTGACATCGGTGGATCGCAATCATCGCTTCCTGCAACTGGCGTATCAGACGCTCGCTGCGGATGCGGCGCAACGCCAGCCGCTCACCCCGGCGGCGGCCTGGCTGGTCGATAACTACCACGTGATCGTCGGGCAGATCCGCGAGATCCGGCAGGACCTGCCAGGCGGCTATTACCACGAACTCCCGAAATTGAAAGGCGGTCCCCACGATGGCAAGCCGCGCGTCTACGCCATGGCGCTCGAACTTGTCGAGCATACGGATGGGCGCATTGACCTGGAACAACTGACACGGTTCGTGCTGGCGTATGAAGCCGTCGCGCCGCTGTCGATCGGTGAAATCTGGGCGATTCCGATCATGCTGCGCGTGAGCCTGATCCAGAACCTGGGACGTCTGGCGCGCCTTATGCTCGACGAGCGCCGCCTCCGTCTTGAGGGCGCGACCTGGGCGGAGCGCATCCTGGCGCAGAAGGATGTCGGGTCGTTTGAGGGAAACACCGCGTTCCATCAACTTGCGCGCGCCTATCCGCAATTGCCGCTGCCGCTCGCCGTCGAGTTGATTCAGCGGCTGCGCAGCCAGGAGGGAGAATTCGACATTGCCCGGCTGATGGTCTGGCTTGAACAGCAGCCCTCGATCCCGTACAACACCGCCGAAGAAATTATTCTCGCCGAACAGCGCCGTCAGTCCGCCAATCAGGTCTCTGTCGCCAATACGATCACGAGTATGCGGACGATGGACGCGGTCGACTGGCCCGACTGGTTCGAGCGCGTCAGTCTGGTTGAGCAGGTGTTGCGTCAGGACCCGGCGGGCGCGTATGGGCGGAGCACGTTCGCCACGCGCGACCGCTACCGCCACGAGCTGGAACGCATGTCGCGGCGCAGCGGTCTGAGCGAAGACGCAATTGCGCGGCGTCTGGTGCGCATTGCGGCGCGGGCGCAGGAAGAGGGCCGTCCCCCGCGTGAAACGCACATCGGCTATTACCTGGTGGACGAAGGGCGCACAGCGTTTGAAGCGGCGCTGGGGCGCCGCCTGACTCCCGGCGAGGTGGTGCACCGCGCCGTGCTGCGGCATCCTGAAACAGTCTATCTGGGCGCTATCGCCGCAGGAACGGTCGCTATCACAGCGGCAGGCTGGCGCTTCGCTCGATCTGAAGGATCGCAAATGAAGTCTGATGTCTCGCCAGTCCTCACTGCCATGCTGTCGCTTACGGCGGTTCTGCCCGCGTTTGCGCTGGCAAAGGAACTGGTTGACCGCGCTGTGACCCGCCTGATCCCGCCGCGCGTTCTGCCGCGGCTTGACTTCCGCGATGGCATTCCCGGCGATCTGCGCACGATGGTGGTGGTGCCGACGCTGCTGCTGACGCCGGATAGCATCCGCACGCAGATCGAGTCGCTGGAAGTGCTGGCGCTCGCCAATCAGGACCCGCACCTGCACTTTGCGCTGCTCACCGACTTCGCCGATGCGCCGCAGCCGCATATGCCCGAAGACGAAGCGTTGCTCTCGCTGGCAGTCGAGCGGATCAGGGCGCTCAATGAGCGCTACGGCAGCGACCGCTTCTTTCTGCTCCACCGCCGCCGCGTCTGGAATGAGCGCCAGGGATGCTGGATGGGCTGGGAACGCAAGCGCGGTAAGCTTGAGGAGTTCAATCGTTTGCTCGCTGGCGCGAAAGATACAACCTACGAGACGTTCATCGGCGATCTCAGCGTTCTGCCACAGGTGCGCTACGTGATCACGCTCGACGCCGATACGCAGTTGCCGCGCGATGCAGCGCGCGCGCTGGTCGGCACGCTGGCGCACCCGCTCAACCAGGCGGTGATCGACCCGCACACGCGGCGGGTGGTGAAGGGGTACGGCATCCTCCAACCGCGCGTCGGCATCGATCTGCCGAGCGCCCTGCGCAGCCGCTTTGCGCGCATTTCGTCGGGCAACGTCGGCGTCGATCCGTATACGACTGCGGTCTCCGACGTGTACATGGATCTGTTTGGCGAGGGGATCTTTGCCGGAAAGGGCATTTATGATCCGGTCGCGATGCGCGTGGCGCTGCATGATCGTTTCCCGGAAAACACGCTCCTCAGCCACGACCTGATCGAGGGGTGCTATGCGCGCGCGGCGCTGCTCTCCGATGTGGAACTGCTCGATAGCTACCCGACGACCTATGCCGCGTATTCGGCGCGCCAGCATCGCTGGGTGCGCGGCGACTGGCAGATCGCCGGGTGGCTGCTGCCGCGCGTGCCGCGCGCGTCCGGCGGATATGCGCCCAATGTGTTGCCGCTGATCAGCCGCTTCAAGATCGCCGATAATCTGCGGCGTAGCCTGACGCCGCCAGCAACGCTGGCGCTGCTCATCGCGGGCTGGTTTGCGCTCCCCGGTCGACCGGCGGTCTGGACGCTCCTGGCGCTCGGGCATTATCTGGCGCCGCTGGCGTTTGCCGTCCTGAATACGCGCCTGGCGCCAGCTAGCTGGCGCTACCTCCATATCAGCCTGATCGCTGCCGTGGAAAATCTGCGCTGGCCCGCGCTGCAATTGCTGCTGAACGTTGCCATGCTTCCCGATCAGGCATGGCTGAACCTCGATGCAATTGTGCGCACCCTGTGGCGCATGGGTGTGACCCATCGACGCATGCTCGAATGGGAAACCGCCGCGCAGGCGCAGCGTCGCCTGACCAATTCGTTCGACTATCTGATCAAGCGCATGGGTCCCTCGGCGGTTGCGTTCCTGGCGCTGGCTGCCGCGCGCGCTGAGCGCCTGAGTAATGCCTGGCTGCCTGCGCTGCCGGTTGCGCTTTCGTGGGTTGCTGCGCCCTTCTTCGCCCGCTGGCTTGATCAGGAATATGTTCCCCGCCGCATCGAGCCGCTGTCCGTCGAGGATCGCCGGATGCTGCGGCGCGTGGCGCGCGCAACGTGGGCATACTTTGATCGCTTCGTCGTTCCTGAACAAAACTTCCTGGCGCCGGACAACTTCCAGGAGACGCCGCGACCGGTGGCGGCAGAGCGCACCTCGCCGACCAACATCGGACTGCAATTGCTCTCCGATCTGGCGGCGGTCGATTTCGGGTATCTTGGCGTGCGCAGCCTGGTCGAGCGCGTCGAGCGCGTGTTCGAGACGATCCAGCGGATGGAGCGCTTCCGCGGACATCTGTACAACTGGTACGACACCCGCACACTCCACCCCCTGCCGCCGCTCTATGTCTCGACCGTCGACAGCGGCAATTTTGCCGGGCATCTGCTGACCCTGCGCCAGGGGTTGCTCGCGCTGATGGAACGTCCGCCCTGTGGTTCCTGGATCATCGAGGGTTTGCGAGACATCCTCGAGATTATTCAGGAACGCCTGCCAACCGACGCCAGGGGACGCACATCGCTCGTGGCGCTGCTCCAGGCGCTCGACGCAACGCCAGATACGGCGGAAGGGTATCGGGCGCGCCTGCTCCAGGCTGCCGACCTGGCGATCATTCTGGCGCGTGAGCCGCGTGTGGCGGAATGGGCTGAGGCGCTGGCGCGCCAGGCGCACCGACTCCTCGACGATCTGCCCCACAACGGGACGCCCGCAGCGCCAGAGGACCCGCAGTTCCGCGCCGCTGTCGAGCGGCTTTCGGATATGTGCATCGATCTGATCGCGGAGATGGATTTCCGCTTCCTGTATGATGAGCGCCGCCGCCTCTTCGCTATCGGCTATAACGTCAGCGAAGGACGACGCGACAATTCATACTACGACCTCCTCGCCTCCGAAGCTCGCCTGGCAAGTTTCATCGCCATCGCGCTCGGCGAGGCGCCGCAGGAACACTGGTTCTATATCGGGCGCAAGATTTCGCCAGCGGTGGCGACGCCGACTTTGCTCGCCTGGAGCGGCACCATGTTCGAGTATCTGATGCCGCTCCTGGTGATGCGCAACTACCCCGAAACGCTGCTCGACGCGACGTACCGCGGTGCAGTCGAGCGCCAGATTGCCTATGCCGCCGAACGGGGCATTCCCTGGGGCATTTCCGAGTCGGCGTTCAATTTGCGCGACTCGCAGATGAATTATCAGTATCGCGCATTCGGCGTGCCGGGTCTTGGATTGCAGAGCGGTCTGGCGAATGATCTGGTCGTTGCGCCCTATGCGACGCTTCTGGCATTGCAGGTCGCGCCAGCCGAAGCCGTCGCCAATCTGCGCACCCTGATGGAGTATGGCGCATTCGGGAACTATGGCTTCTACGAGGCGATTGACTTTACGCCTGCACGCCTGCCGCCTGGCGTGAAGAGCGCCATCGTGCAGACGTACATGGTCCACCATCAAGGCATGGGGCTGCTGGCAATCGACAATGCGCTGAACGACAACATTATGCAGCGCCGCTTCCACGCTGAGCCGATTGTGCAGGCGACCGAATTGCTCCTTCAGGAGAAGATTCCCGCCGACCGACCGCTGCCGCTGCCGCAGGAGAGCGCCGTCAGCGAGATCGCGGTCACGCCCGATGTCGTGCTGGAACGCCACTTCACGACGCCGCACACCGCCGTTCCATACACATACATGCTCTCAAACGGCGTTCTGACCTCGATTGTGACCAACGCAGGCGGCGGCGGATGCCGTTACACGCTCCCCGAACGCACGACGTCGATTGCCGTCACCCGCTGGCGCCCCGATCCGACGCGCGATGCGTCCGGCAGTTTCGTCTACGTGCGCGACATTCGCAGCGGCGCGACCTGGTCGCCGACGTACCAGCCGTTGCGCGTCCTCGGCGAAGATTACCGCGTCACCTACGGCGCGGGGCGAGTCGAGTTTCGCCAGCAGTACGCGGGTGTCGATACGCGCCTGGAGATTGCGGTATCGCCCGAAGACAACGTTGAGGTGCGCGTGCTGACACTGGTCAATCTGACAGCGCAGCCGCGCGAACTGGAGGTCACCGCATACGCCGAGATCGTGCTGGCGCCCGACGCCGCCGACGCTGCTCATCCGGTCTTCTCGAATCTCTTCGTCGAGACGTCGTTCGATCCGCAGAGCGAGGCGTTGCTGGCGACGCGCCGACCTCGCTCACCGAATGATGAGCGGCTGTGGGCGGCACAGGCGATTGGCGTGCGCGGACGCGCTCTGGGAGAGGCGGAGTACGAAACCAACCGCCTGACATTCATCGGGCGCGGGCGCGACCCGTCGCGTCCCCAGGCGCTTGACCGTCCCCTGAACGGAAGCGTTGGGGCAGTGCTCGACCCGATCTTCAGTCAGCGCCGCCGGGTGCGGATCGTGCCTGGCGGGCAGGCGCAGGTGATCATGACGCTGGCGGTCGCGGCGACGCGCGAGGATGCATTGCGCCTGGCGTCACACTACCGCGATGCCGCCATCGCTATGCGCGCGTTCGACATGGCGCGCACTCAAGCGCAGGTCGAACTGATGCACCTCGGCATTAACGCTGACCAGGCGCATCAGTTCCAGCGCCTGGCGTCGCTCGCGCTCCTGCCCGATCCGGCGCGCCGCACGGCAGCCGAGGTGCTGGTGCGCAACAGCAAAGGGCAACCGGGGCTGTGGGCGTATGGCGTCTCCGGCGACTATCCAATCGTGGTGGGGCGCATCGCGCCGACCTCCGACACCTCGCTGGCGCGCGCCCTGATCCAGGCGCACGAGTACTGGCGGCTGAAAGGGACGCTCATCGAACTTGTGCTGCTGGTCGAAGACGGCGCCGACTACCGCCAGGAGCGGTATGAGCAGGTGATGGCGCTGGTGCGCAGCAGCCGGTCGAGCCGCTGGCTCAACCAGCGCGGCGGCGTGTTCGTGCTGCGCACCGGGGTAATGCCCGACGCCGATCAGGTGCTGTTCGAGACGATCAGCCGCATCACCCTCTACAGCCGCCGCGGCGACCTGGCGTACCACCTGCGCCGCCGCCTGCCTGATAAAGCGCCGCCGCCGCCGCAACCCGCCGCGCCGCCGCTCGAGGGCGACCCGCGCCTCGCATCGCTGCCGCCGGAGAACCTGACGCTGACGACGGAGTACGGCGGGTTCACCTCCGATGGGCGCGAATATGTGATCGAGGTGACGCCTGACAACCCGACGCCGCTGCCATGGGTGAATGTTGTTGCCAATCCAAACGCCGGGTTCATCGTCTCGGAGAGCGGCGGCGGCTACACGTGGGCGGAGAACAGCCGCGAGAACCGCCTGACCCCCTGGTCGAACGATCCGGTCAGCGACCCGCCCGGCGAGGCGCTTTACCTGCGCGACGAAACCAGCGGCGCGCTCTGGTCGCCGCTGCCGCGTCCCTGCGGCGCCGGTCGCGTGCGCGTTTATCACGGGATGGGATACACCCGCTTCCTGCAACGCTACGACGGCATCGAGAGTGAAACGACCCTCAGCATCGCACCCGACGACCCGGTGAAGATCGTCCGGCTGCGCCTGCGCAACCAGTCCGACCGCGAGCGACGCCTGAGCGCAACGATGTATGTCGAGTGGGTGCTGGGCGTGCTGCGCGATCAAACAGCGCTCTTTATCGTGACCTCGACGATGCCGGAACTGAGTGCGCTGCTGGCGCGCAACACCTACAGCCACGACTTCGCCGGGCGCGTCGCCTTCCTGGCATGCAGCGAACCGGAGGCGCTCTTCTGCGGCGATCGGACGGCATTCGTCGGGCGCAACGGCGACCTGGCGCGACCGATCGCCCTGGCAGGCGACCACGACAGCGCCTTCGATCAGCGCGTTGGCGCCGGGTTCGATCCGTGCGGCGTCGTTTCAACACGCCTGACCCTCGGACCCGGCGAGGAACGCGATGTCTGCTTTATCCTGGGGCAGGGCGCGAATGAGGAAGAGGCAGTCCGCCTGATTGCCCGCTACCGCGATCCCGCCGCGGCTGCGGGCGCAATCGCGGAGACTGTCGCCCGCTGGCGCGACCTGGTTGGCAGACTCCGGGTGCGCACCCCTGATCCGGCGCTCGATGTGCTGCTCAACGGCTGGCTGATCTACCAGACGCTCGCCTGCCGCATTTGGGGGCGCTCGGCGTTCTACCAGTCAGGCGGCGCCTATGGCTTCCGCGACCAGTTGCAGGACGTCATGGCGCTGATGATGATCGAGCCGTCGATTGCGCGCGAACACATTCTGCGCGCCGCAGCGCGGCAGTTCGTTGAGGGCGACGTGCAGCACTGGTGGCACC
>JAUQOW010000226.1 GCA_030550675.1 Chloroflexota bacterium | reverse complement strand
CCGATACTGTTCGCCCTGAAGCGGCGGCGGCGGTTGCCCGCCTGAAGCAGACCGGCATCGAGCGGGTGGTGCTGCTGACCGGCGACAACCGGCAGGTGGCGCAGACGCTTGGGCAGGCGCTCGGCGTTGACGAAGTGCGCGCTGAACTGCTGCCAGAAGAGAAAGTCGCCGTAGTGCGCGAACTTGAGGAGCGGTACGGTCCGGTCGCTATGGTCGGCGACGGCATCAACGATGCGCCGGCGCTGGCGAGCGCGACGCTCGGCGTGGCGATGGGGGCGGCGGGCACGGACGTGGCGCTGGAGAGCGCCGATGTGCTGCTCATGAGCGACGATCTGAGCCGCCTGCCGGGGGCGCTGCGGCTGGCGCGGCGCGCGCGCAGCATCGTGCGGCAGAACCTGGCGTTCGCCTTCACCGTAATGGCGGTGCTGATGATGTTCGCTATGTTCGGCGCCATTCCGCTGCCTCTTGGCGTTATCGGGCACGAGGGCAGCACCCTGATTGTGGTGGCGAACGGACTGCGGTTGCTGGCGGAACGGATGTCATAAACACGTGAAAGGTTGCAGGTTGAAGGTGCAACGGTGCTGCGTTGCACGTTACACGTTGAACGTTGAACGTGGCGGAGGCGAGGCGGCGCCGCGCCCATGCCCGGCGGCGCCGCGCCCATTCACGCCCGTCGGGACGGATGTCATCGTAGGGGCGAGGCGGCGCCGCGCCCATGCCCGGCGGCGCCGCGCCCATTCACGCCTGTCGGGACGGATGTCATCATAGGGGCGAGGCGGCGCCTCGCCCATGCCCGGAGGCGCCGCGCCCCTGTAAACGTGCGAAGCGACCTTGCGCCGCATCATCTCAGTACGGTATCATAGCACCGACACACGGTTGACCGGGGACATGCCATGGCTGACGTTGCGCATCTGCCGACAATCACGCTCCGATCACTCGATGCAGGGTGGAACTACGAACGCTGGGAGCGCGAGCTCCCGGACGATGGCAATCGCTACGAGGTGATCGAGGGCGTGCTGTATATGACCACTGCCCTGAGTTATTTTCATCAGTGGATTGTGCGGCGCCTGGACAAATACCTCGGCGTGCCGCTGGAAGAGCAGGGACTGGCATATGCCGCAACCGCGCCGGTTGGCGTGCTGATGCCGGGATGCGATCCGGTGCAGCCCGACTTCGTGCTGGTGCACCGCGACCGCGCCAGTATCATCAGCGAACGGCGCATCCGCGGCGTTCCTGACCTGATCGCCGAAGTATTGTCGCCCTCCGACCATGAGCAGGACACTGTCATCAAACGACGCGCCTATGCGCGCGCTGGCGTTCCCGAATACTGGAGCGTTCGCCCGGAAATGCGGGATGTGCTGGTCTGTCGCGCACCTGATGCAGCACTGGAGGATTACGCCTTCACCCAATTGGTCGGACCGGACGCCACGCTTCAGCCGGAACGCTTCCCGGTCGCTGTGCCGGTTGCCGATCTCTTCGCCGGAGCGCCGGACACGGTGGTGTAATTGACTGATGATTCTTAAGGCAAGACTTCGGAGAGCAGTTTTTCTAAGTCGCCGTAGTCGTAGGGGGGACGCTTGCGCACCGCGATGCATTCGGCATCAGTGATGGCATACACTATCCGCCACCGAATCAATGCGGATGCGCCAGACTTCAGACTCGACGCTTTCTGGCATCGTCAGTCGCTTACCATTTGATGGACAAGGATCGTCTGCCAGCCCGTCGATGATGCGCTTGACAGGTTGGCGAATGTGGCCAGGCAGTTCCCTGACTTCACGCAGGGCTTGCGGAGTGACATAGACAGTGTAGCGACTCACTCTATCTCTCCAGCCACGCTCGTCCATTCTTTCCAACCAGCGCGCTGGCGATCACCACCAGCAGCCTTAAGTTCTGCAAAGGCCTGACGTGCGATATGCACATCCTCCAGCGTCTCCAGCCATTCGATCAGGGCTTCCCAATCCTCTGCGTCCAGAACAGCCAGACGTTTGCCCTTCGCCGTGACAAATTGCACTGATTGAAGGAAATCAAGAACGCTTTTGTCAGCCTTTTCGTTCTATCCTGTCGCCTTTTGCAGTCTGGCATGCCGGTTGTCGTCACACAAGCATCGTCCATGGCAGCGCCACGATCTTCTCACCCAGGCGGCGGATGGCGCGCCCGCTGTGGAGCAGCACGCCTGCAGCCGCGTTTGGGTGATCATCCAGGAATGCGCGTAATCCCGCTGCCTCGCCGTACCCCGGATTGCTGGCGCTCTTCACCTCAATCGCAATAACCTTGCGCCCGTGTTCGACAACAAAATCGACCTCTGCGCCGCTGCGTGTGCGCCAGAAGAAGAGACGCCCGGCTGGCGTCATAAGGCGAGTCAGCACACGCAGATGGTGGTAGATGAGCGTCTCGAAGTATGCGCCGTATTCTCTGGCGGCGCGCACATCGTCAACCGTATAGTATCCCGACAGAAAAACCGCCAGACCAGGATCATTCAGAAATATCTTCGGCGATTTGAGCAGGCGCGTTGTGTGAGTGACGGCATACGCTGGCAGGCGCTCAAACAGGTGCGTCGCCTCAAGCAGCCCCAGGTAGCGATGCACGGTTGGTTGCGACATATGCGCATCGCGCGCCAGCGCCGACTGATTCAGCAGTTGACCCGAACGGAGCGCCAGCAGTTCCATAAGTCTGTGAAAATCGACCAGAGCGTCGATCTGGGCAATCTGGCGCAAATCACGCTCCAGGTACGTCGCAACATATCCCTCCCACCAGCGCACCCACGATTGCGGCAAGGCAAGGTGCAGCAATGGCGGCATCAGACCGCGCAAAATAATTTCGGCGGGATCTGCCGGTTCTTCGGGAAGTGTGCCTTCGTCAGGAAGATCGCCGTTCAATAACCGCGCCAGAATGTCGGGTTGCGGCGCGCGCCGGATCTCGCCGAGCGTCATCGGATCGAGAATGAAATAGACCGCGCGACCGGCAAGGCTTTCGCTGACCTGCTTCATCAGTAACAGGTTGGCGGACCCGGAAAGAACAAAGCGATATGTTCCCGGATTGCGATCCACAGCAATCTTGACTGCCTGAAGCAGTTTTGGCGCTTTTTGCACTTCGTCCAGCACGACGCGATCGGTTCCAGCCCACAATGCTTCGGGCGCGCGCGTCGCCTGATCCAGCGCGTCGAAATCGTCCATTGTGTGTGAGCGCCAGTGGCGGAAGGGTTCGGCGTGCGCCAGCAACGTACTCTTCCCGACCTGCCGCGCGCCCGTGAGCACAACGATCTGGCGATCCCGACAGGCTTCCTGAAGCGAGGCAGTCAGCCAGCGTTCGTAGTAGATGTCAAGATTTGAATACATGTCATTCATGCCTTGAATAATACTGCTGTTCTGCACGTTTGACAAATCCGCCTTCCGTCGCTATGCTGATATCAACGGCTTTTGACCGTCCTTATACCTTCGTAACACCTCGCTTTCTGTATGCCGGTTGATGCGCTTTACGATGATGCCAGACGCCTCGTTGCGGCGGCGGACGGCGCCGGGTTGAGTCTGCGTCTGCTTGGCGGACTCGCGGTCTTTCATCTCTGCCCGACGGCGCGACATCCTGAGTTCAGCCGTTCGTACAAAGACATCGACATGGTCGGGCTTGCCAGGGAACGTGCGGCGTTGCAACGCCTGTTCACGGAGCACGGGTATGAGCCGGACCGCGAATTCAACCTGCTGCAAGGCGCGCAGCGCCTGATCTTCCGCCATGCCTCGGACGAGCGCCACGTCGATGTGTTCCTCGACCGATTTCAGATGTGCCACACGTTCGACCTGCGCGACCGTTTGCCGTTGCATCCCGCCACCCTGCCGCCAGCCGATCTGCTGCTGACGAAACTTCAGGTCGTGGAAGCGACAGAGAACGATCTGCGCGATCTGTTTGCGCTCCTCTCCGATCTGCCGCTCGGCGCAGAACCTGGCGCGATCGACGTTGCGTACATTGCGCAACTGGCAGCGCGCGATTGGGGCGTCTACCGGACGCTGACGCTCAGCCTGGAGCGGCTCGAACGGTGGGCAGCCGGGCGTCCGGCATACGGCGCCTATCGAGTGTCGTCGCAGATCGCGGCGTTGCGCGAGGCAATCGAGGCGCAGCCGAAAACGATGGCGTGGAAGATGCGGGCGCGGATCGGCGACCGGGTGCGCTGGTACGATATTCCTGATGAAGGCGGCTGACGATGTGGCTTTTCAACCGAAAACAACGAATGAATGACAACGCAACGGTGCGTCTGTTCTACAGCAGCGATATACACGGTTCGGAACGCTGCTGGCTCAAGTTCCTGAACGCCGCGCAGTTCTATGGCGCGCAGGCGATTATCATGGGCGGCGATCTGACCGGCAAGATGCTTGTGCCGCTGGTGGAGACGCCGGAAGGGTATCGGGCGTCGTTTCTGGGGCAGGAAACGCTTGCCCGCGACGATGCGGAACTGGCGACGCTCGAAAAGAATATTCGCTTCAATGGGTTCTATCCATACCGCTGTTCGCCAGACGAATACCGCCGCCTGGAAGCGGACCCCGCCTATCTGGATCAGGTGTTTCGTCGCGTGATGATCGACGCGGTGCGGCGCTGGATCGCGCTTGCCGAAGAACGACTAGCGGGCAGCGGCGTCGCCTGCTTCGTGATGGCGGGCAACGATGACGAACCGGCGCTCGATGAGGCGCTGCGCAGCAGCAGCGCAGTGCGCAACCCGGATGGATGCGTGATCGAATGGGGGCGCTACCAGATTCTGGGCGAGTCGTGGGTGCCGCCGACGCCATGGCATAGCCCGCGTGAAATGAGCGAAGAGGACCTGGAGCGCCGCATCCGCGCCGTCGCCGATCGTCTTGACCGCGACCGTCCGGCGATTTTCGTATTGCACAGCCCGCCCTACCGCAGCACCCTTGACGACGCGCCCAAAGTGCGCGACGATCTGACCGTCGTGACCGAGGGCGGGCAGGTGGTAATGGCGCCGGTAGGCAGCACAGCGGTGCGGCGGGTGATCGAGGAGTTTCAACCGTTGCTGGCGTTGCACGGGCACATCCACGAATCGCGGGGCGCGGTGCGGATCGGGCGCACGCTGTGCATCAATCCCGGCAGCGCCTATGGCGAGGGCGTGCTGCACGGCGCACTGATCACGCTCGAAGGCGATCGCATTCGTGCTTACCAGTTGGTAAGCGGGTAGGGGAGGTTGTGAAACGAAAGCGGCGGGCTGACGGCGGTATCCGTCGAATAAGCTCACATAAAGGCGCAGAGGCGTCAAGCTGCTGCGATGGAGCAAGCTGCCGAGCCGCTCGTCCTCTGAGCTGCGGGCTAAAGCCCTCGCTCAGCACGTGGAAGCCCCTTCGGGGCTTGCCCGATCTCAGCCAGGACTTCGATCCGCAGCGTCCCGGCAGTTTGGACAATCACGCTTCCACCTCTGGAGCGGTTGGCGCTGGCTGAGCCTGTCGAAGCCAGCGCCATCACAAGATTGTCCAGCATCTCGTTGATCTTCCTGAAAAACCCTTCGGAGACGCAATGATGTACGATCTGACGCGAGTATTGGCAAGCGGTATGCCGGTCTATCCCGGCGACCCTGAAGTTCGGATTGTCGCAGGCGGCGCGTCTCCGTGGCGGGTCAGCGCACTGCACCTGGGTAGCCACAGCGGCACGCACGTTGATGCGCCGCTCCACTACGTCGCCGATGGACGCGGGATTGGCGCCTTTCCGCTCGACCGCTTCATTGCTCCGGGGATCGTTGTCGATGCCCGCGGGTATGCCGAGGATGCCCCGATTGGCGCAGGGATTCTCGATGGATACGATCTGCGTCCGGGCATGATCGTCGTCATCCGCACCGGCTGGGAGGCGTTCTGGCAGGATGCGCGCTATTTCCGGCATCCCTATTTGAGCGCCGACCTGGCGCATGCGCTCGTTGAGCGTCGCGTCTCGCTCGTCGCGGTTGATGCGTTGAACGTCGACTCGACCGTGAATGGCGGGGAAATGGCGCACGCCATTCTCCTCGGCGCCGACATCCTCATCGCTGAAAACCTCTGCAACCTCGATGCCCTGCACTGCGGGCAGGCGTATGTGTTCGCCATTCTTCCGCTGGCGCTTGGCGCAGTGGATGGCGCTCCGGCGCGCGCGCTGGCGTGGGATATCAGTCACCGCTTCGGTTCCGACCTTTTGTGATTGATCAGGAGGCGCAACGTGGCAGGACGTTCGCAATCAATCGCCGCTCCCCGAACCTTTGCCCGCAAAGCGACCGGTCTGGTGCGGCAGGCGGGCATGCTCGACGTGCTGGTGTACAACGTCAATTTCATCAGCATCGGCTTGATGGTCGCGCTGATGCTTCTGATCATCCCCTCGTATGCGGGCGGCAACATCTACCTCTCGCTGCTGTTCTGCGCCCTGCTGGCGCTGCCGACCGCCTGCGTTTATGCATTTCTCTCGGCGGCTATGCCGCGCAGCGGCGGCGACTATGTCTACGTCAGCCGCGTGCTCGGACCGGCGCTCGGCATGATGGGCAGTTGGAACATGACGATCTGGTGGATCCTGTACGGCGGCGTGCCATCGGCGTTCCTGGCGACCTACGGCGTGGCGCCGTTCTGCCGCGTGCTTGCGGCGATGACCGGCAATGCTGCGCTCCTCGACATTGCGGACTGGACGGTGACTCCGACCGGGCAATTCGTGGTTGGCGCGATCCTGATAGTGTTGTTGACAACATTGTTCACTATCGGGCTGAAATCGTTCTTTCGCGTGCAGAATGCGCTCTTTCTGCTGGCGACGTTGAGCGCGCTCACGGCGCTGGTCGTCGGATTGACGGCGGACGCCGCTGCGTTTCCCGATGTGTTCAACCGTTATGTTGGCGCGCTGAACGGGCAACCCGACACCTATCAGCAGATCGTCAGCGCCAGCGGCTATGCTGCCGCGCCGTTCGACTGGATGAATACTCTGCTGCCGATGACCTGGATCTACTTAACGATGGGGTTCAGTTTCTCATCGGCGTACATCGGCGGCGAGGTGAAACAGGCGGCGCGATTGCAGACATGGGCGATCCCCGGAACAGTGATCTATGCCGCTATCTGGGGCTTCCTGCTGGTGTGGGCGACGACGCGCGTCGTTGGCGCGGATTTCCTCGGCGCGGTGAGCACACTCAGCGATCTAGGAGCGGAAAGCGTCGGCTTGAGCGCCATGCCGCGCTTCCACGAATTGCTCGCCTACGCGAGCCAGAACCCGCTGGTCGCGTTCCTGATCTGCTTCGGCTTCATCTTCTGGTCCTACGCCTGGCTGCCGGGGCAGATTCTGAATGCGTCGCGCAACCTGCTGGCATATGCGGTCGATGGGTTGATGCCAGCGCGCCTGGCAACGGTCAGCGAACGCTTCCACACGCCGGTCGTCAGTCTGTGGATCATGGGCGTGCTGTCGATTGTCTCGCTGGCAATCTACGTCTTCACGCCGTACTTTGCGACTCTCTCCGGCATCTTTGGATTCATCCTGACCTTTATGCTGGTGTCGCTGGCGGCGGTGCTGCTCCCGTACCGCCGCCCCGATGTCTTTGAGGGATCTCCAGTAAAATGGCGTGTGGCGGGCGTGCCGGTGATCAGCATTGTCGGCGTGCTGTCGCTCGTGGCGTGCGCCGTGATGGAATGGGCGTACCTGAATGACCCCTTCTCCGGCATCAGCCTCGATCCCGCCACTCTGAGCGAAGGGGTGCTGGGGTTCGGCATGTTCCTGATCAACATCGGT
>JAUQOW010000225.1 GCA_030550675.1 Chloroflexota bacterium | reverse complement strand
GCCGGTCGGCGCTGAGACGGCAAAGCCGCCCCACGCCGTAATGATCGCGGTAGAGACGTTGCAATGCAACGTCTGTACCACGTGGCAATGCAACGTCTGTACCACGTGGCAATGCAACGTCTGTACCGCGTTGCATTGCAACGTCATTACCCGGATGATGCAATCCATCACCCGCGCCGGCGCCGTCCATCAACCCGCGCGCCTCCGCCGTGAGCAGGAAGAGAAAACGATAGACCAGGCGCAGCAATTGACGGTAGAAATCGTGCGCCCCCTCGCGCCGCACGTGATCGCGCAACCAGGCGCTTCGCGGATGGGTGATCAACCCATTCGCCAGGATTGTCAGGCACTGCTCCACGCCGTCGCGCAGCCGATCGCGCACCCGACCGCCCTGTTCGATAGCGCGCTGGTAGTACTGCTCCAGAATGCACGTATGAGCATCTGCTGGACTGCGTGGCAGGCGCGAGCGATGGATCAGGCGGAAGAGCAGCGTAAAATCGGCGAAGCGCTGCTCATCGAAGATCGCGCGCAGGTCGAACTCAGCATACACCTGCCGCCGGATATACGTCGAATTGCGCATCAGGCGCAGCGTGAGTCCATTGGTCATCACGCCCCACAGCGCATCGCTGCGGTTGAGATACTCCTGGAGCAGCGCGTGGGGCGAGAGGCGGGGACGGGCGCGATCCGGCACGCGCCCAGGGTCCTGCCGCGCGCCGACGATATGGAGCGGCGGCGCATCGGCGCGCCCGTCGACGCGGTGTGAGATCGGGAAGGTCATCCCGCCGATGTCGTGCGGCTGCGGGTCGGGAGTCGGCTCATAGCCGAGGAGCGAGAGAAACGGAACCACCCAACCGTCGCGGGTGACGCGCAGGGCGGAGTCGTCTGGCGGAAGGCGCGCCAGGCGTTGTTGAAAAGCGTCCCAATAGGCGCACGCCTGTTTGAACGCCAGAGCGATCTCATCGGCGAGGGCGGCGCTCGGCGGCAACCCGAAGTCGGACGGACGCTGACCGGGCAGGTCATCGGAGACAAGAGCCTCGATCAGGTCAGGTCCGAAGAGACCGCCTTCGATGCGCAGGGCGGAAGACAGAGAACGGTTGATGACGGGCATGGGCGTGATCGCTGGTTGCGGCGCCGCCTGATCCTGATAATGAGATCAACTAAAACCTGGACAATCGAGCCTGCGCCTGTGGCGCGGTTGGCGTCGACTTCGACAGGCTCACCCTGCATTGGCTTCGACAGGCTCAGCCAACGCCGATCACGAGGATTGTCCAATATCTGATTGATCTTCCTATGAGGAAGACGGCGCGCTGGCTGGCGTTGTTTAGAAGAGCACTATAATGCACGGAGTTGAGGGATGTCAAGCCGCGCTGCGGGAGAGGGGAGCGTTTTGGCGTCCTGACGCCCGAAGCGAGCGATTCAGTACGATGGCTCGCCGAAAAACTCTACATTTGTGAGGCAGGGGGGATGAGGGGCAAAAGGCGCCAGGCATCAGAATGCCCTGACTCCCCCTTCTCCCCTTGTGGGAGCAGGGGGCAGGGGGGGATGAGGGAACCAGGCGGCGGGACGCAGCAACCCCCTCTTTGCGCCCGATTCATCAATTCCTCTTGATATTTCTTGCAACCTCTGCTATACTCCAGGTAGACAATGCCTGAACGACAAGATCAGCGATGACCCACACCCATCAACCAATGACCCCATCCCCGCCGATGCCGGAGGCATTGCGGCTGCTCGGCGACGAGACGCGCTGGCGGTTGATCAGCGAATTGCGCTGGAGCGACCGACAGGTCGGCGAATTGTGCGAGCGCCTTGATCTGCCGCAGAACCTGGTGTCATACCATCTCGGCGTTCTGCGCCAGGCGGGGCTTGTGCGCACCCACCGCAGCGACGCCGACGGACGGGTGCTCTACTACGCGCTGGACCTTGCGGCGCTTCAGCGGCATCTCCGCTCGATCAGCGGCGCGCTGGCGCTTCCGACGCAGGCGGCGGCGCCGTCATCGGTCGCCGGTCCGGTCCTGTTCATCTGCACCCGCAACAGCGCGCGCTCGCAGATCGCCGAAGCCTGGCTGCGCCACCTGAGCGGCGGACGGATCATCACGCGCAGCGCGGGCACTGCGCCTGCCAGCGTGCAGCCGCTGGCGGTTCAGGTGATGGCGGAGGCGGGCATCGACATTGGCTATCAGCGCGCCAAGAGCATTGCTGACGTGATCGATCCGCCGCCTGCCGTGGTGGTGACGGTCTGCGATCTGGCGCGCGAGGAGTGCATTGCGACGCTGGACGCGCCGTTGTGCCTGCACTGGAGCATCCCCGATCCGGTCGCCGTCATCGGCGATGAGGCTGAACAACTGGCTGCGTTCCGCGCCGTGCGCGATGAACTGCGCTTGCGCGTCGAAGGATTGCTCGGCTTGCTGCCGATGGTTTCTATCAACGTGAACTGATAGGAAGTGAGGAGAGGATCATGGACGCCGCCCTGCACGATGTGGTCAGTTTTTTCCGTCTGCTTGCCGACCCGACGCGCTGCGCCATTCTGATGCGGCTGGCGCGGAGCGACGAGCGCCCGTCCGAACTGAGCGCCGCGATTAAGCAACCGCCCGAAACGGTCGCCGCTGCCCTCGCCGATCTGGAATCCGCCGGGCTGGTGACATCGCGCATGAGCGATGTCGGCGACGAACGCTACTATCATCTCGATCTGGAGCAATTCCAGCGGCGATACGTCCGGGCGGGAGGGATGATCCATCCGGCGCTCGCGCAGGCGGTTGTCGAAGCGGAAGAGGGCGCTGAGCCCCGCGCCAAACCGCGCGTCCTGTTCCTCTGCACGCACAACAGTGCGCGTTCGCAAATGGCGGAAGGATTGATGCGCTCCCTCAGTCATGGCACAATCGAGGTGTACAGCGCCGGAAGCCAGCCCAGCGAGGTGCATCCCCTGGCAATCGAGACCATGGATTCGATGCGCATTGATATTCGCGGTCAGCAATCCAAGCACTATGAGGAGTTCATCGGTCAACACTTCGACTACATCATCACCGTGTGCGACCGCGCGCGCGAAGTATGCCCCGTTTTTCCCGGCTTGAGGGAGGCCATTCACTGGAGTATTCCCGATCCGGCAGCCATTGAAAATGAAGCGGAACGACGGCGCGCCTTCCACACCGCGGCTTCGCAACTGGCAAACCGTATTCGATATTTGCAGATCCTGATCGAACGGGAACAGCGCAATCAACTGGTTTCGAGGCAACGATTAGAGAAGAGACAGGAGATACTCAAGGCATGAGCGTACGAATCGGCATTAACGGATTTGGACGGATCGGGCGCCTGGCGCTGCGCGCCATGTGGGGCTGGCCCGAAATGACGGTCGCCCACATCAACGAGATCGGCGGTCCGGTCGAAACTGCGGCGCACCTGCTGGAATTCGACTCGGTCCACGGGCGCTGGCAGCGCGATATTCAGACCGAAAACGGGCAGTTGATCGTCGACGGCGTGCCAATTGGCTACAGCGGCATCAAAGATCCAGGCGCGGTTCCCTGGCGCGCCGCTGGCGTCGATATCGTGCTCGAAGCCACTGGCAAGTTCCGCACCCGCGAGACGTTGCAGGCGTACTTCGACGCTGGCGTGCGCAAGGTCATCGTGGCGGCGCCGGTCAAAGAAGGAGCGCTCAACATCGTGATGGGCGTGAACGACCACTGGTACAATCCCGCCGAGCACCATATCCTGACCGCCGCCTCCTGCACCACGAACTGCCTGGCGCCGGTCGTCAAGGTCATCCACGAGGGGATCGGGATTGTCCACGGCATGATCACGACCATTCACGACATGACCAATACGCAGAGCATCCTGGACACGCCGCATAAGGACCTGCGCCGGGCGCGCGCGTCCAGTCTGTCGCTCATTCCGACCACCACCGGCTCGGCAACCGCGATCGGGCTGATTTTCCCTGAGTTGAAGGGGAAACTTGACGGCATCGCCGTGCGCGTGCCGCTGCTGAATGCGTCGCTGACCGACTGCGTCTTCGAGGTGCAGCGCCCGACGACCGTCGCCGAGGTGAATGCGCTGCTCCGCGCCGCCGCCGAAGGTCCGCTGGCGGGCATCCTGGGGTACGAACATCGTCCGCTCGTCTCGGTCGATTTCAAGGACGACCCGCGCTCGGCGATTATTGACGGACCTTCCACCATGGTCACCAACGGGACGCAGGTGAAGATTTTCGCCTGGTATGATAATGAGTGGGGCTACGCGAACCGCTACGTCGAACTGGCGCGGAAAGTGGCGCTTTCGCTCGATCAGGAGGGTTTCTGAACCCCATAAGGAGGAACCGTGGCAACCGCAGATATTGCAGCGCCGCGAACGGCATCGAACGATCTGCGCAATTACATTCTGGTGACCGGCGCCTATTGGGCGGATACGATCACCGACGGCGCGATCCGCATGCTGGTGCTGTTCTATTTCTACCAGCTTGGCTATACGCCGTTTCAGGTGGCGATGCTCTTCCTGTTCTACGAAATCTTTGGCGTCGTCACCAACCTGTTCGGCGGCTACCTGGCGGCGCGCATGGGGCTGAAGAGCACCCTCTTCTCCGGTCTCGGCGTGCAGTTTGTGGCGCTGAGCATGCTAGCGCTCCCCGACTCCGCCTGGCTGACCGTGCCCTACGTCATGGCGGCGCAGGCGCTCTCCGGCATCGCCAAAGACCTGACGAAGATGAGCAGCAAGAGCGCGGTTAAATTGATTGTCGCGGAGGATGCGCAATCCACGCTCTTCAAATGGGTGGCGATCCTGACCGGCTCAAAGAACGCGCTCAAGGGGGTCGGCTTCTTCGTTGGCGGCTTGCTGCTCTACCTGGTCGGATTCCGCACCGCGATCTTCATCCTGGCAGGGCTGGTCATCACCGCACTGATCGTCACTGCGATTCTGATGCGCGGCGACCTGGGCAAGGCGAACAAGAAGGCGAAGTTCCGCCAGATGTTCTCACACAACCGCGCCGTGAACTTCCTGGCAGCGGCGCGCATTTTCCTGTTCGCGTCCCGCGATGTCTGGTTCGTCGTCGGTCTGCCGGTCTTCCTCTACACCGTGCTGGGATGGAACTTCTGGCAGGTCGGCGGGTTCCTGGCGATCTGGGTCATTGGCTACGGGTTCGTGCAGGCATCAGCGCCAGAGGTGATCAAACGCCGGATGAAGGTTGATGAGGCTGGCATTGCACACGGCAGCGTGCCGGATGGACGGACGGCGATGTGGCTGGCGTTCGTGCTGGCGGCGTTTCCGGCTGGCATCGCTGTGGCGCTCTCAGGCGGCGTCGATCCGACGCTGGTCGTCGTTGGCGGACTGATCGCGTTCGGCATTATTTTCGCCATGAACTCGTCGGTGCATTCCTACCTCATTCTTGCCTATACCGAGAGCGACAAGGCGGCGATGGGGGTCGGGTTCTACTACATGGCGAACGCTATGGGGCGCCTGGCGGGCACCGTGCTATCCGGCGCCGTGTATCAGATATGGGGGCTGGTCGGATGTCTCTGGTTTGCCGTCGCCTTCGTGCTTGCCGCCGGGATCATCTCGGTGGCGCTGCCGCGCCGCGAGGCGGGCGCGCCAGTGGTGGCGGCGTTCGGCGATGCCGGGGATTAGTTTTCTGCGCCCTGATGCCTTTTTCCCCTCATCCCCCCTGCTCTCAAGGGTGGAGTTTTTGGAATGCGAGGGAGGTTTTCTACGTTCCGACGCCTGTTTTCCCTCATCCCCCCACCCCCCTTCTCCCACAGCATGGGAGAAGGGGGAGTCAGGGCATTCTGATGCCTGAAACGAGCAATGCAACACAGGGGCGCGCCTGAAAATTTTACCCTTGTGAGCATCCCCCCTGCCCCCTTCTCCCCTGATGGGAGAAGGGGGGAGTTTGCATGTCCTGACGCCTTTTTCCCCTCATCCCCCCTGCCCCCTCCTCCCACAGTGAGAGAAGTGGGCGTCAGGGCGTACTGACGCCCGAAACGCTCCCTTCTCCCGCAGCGCGGGAGCGGGGCAGGGGGTGAGGGCAAAAACAGGCGTCAGGACGCAGAAAAAACCCCTTGCACCCCAAAAACGCTACACCTGTGAGGAGCGGGGCAGGGGGTGAGGGCAAAAACGGGCATCGGGACGCGAAAAACACCCCTCGCACCCCAAGAACTCTACCCTTGAGAGGAAGGGGGCGTCAGGGCGTACTGACGCCAGAAACGCTCCCTTCTCCCGCAGTGCGGGAGCGGGGCGGGGAGTGAAGGCGAAAACTGCGCACCTGGACCTGCTCACCAACCCAGCACCAGCGCGAAGATCAGCGGCGCGACAATGGTGGCATCGGACTCGATCATAAACTTCGGCGTATCCACTGCCAGTTTCCCCCAGGTAATCTTCTCATTCGGCACAGCGCCCGAATACGACCCATAACTGGTCGTTGAGTCGCTGATCTGGCAGAAATAGCCCCACACCGGCACGTTGGTGCGGCGGAGATCCTGATGCAGCATCGGCACGACACAGATCGGGAAGTCGCCCGCGATGCCGCCGCCGATCTGGAAGAACCCGATCGAATGGTGAGCCGAAGTTCTGGTATACCAGTCCGCCAGATCGATCATATATTCGATCCCGCCGCGCACCGTATGAACATTCTTGATGTCGCCAGCGATGCAGTGCGCCGCATAGACATTGCCAGTCGTCGAGTCCTCCCAGCCTGGCACATAGATCGGCAGATTGCGCTCCATTGCGGCATACACCCACGAGTCGCGCGGGTCGATCTGGTAGTACTGCTCCAGGGCGCCGGAGCGCAGAATTCGGTAGAGAAACTGGTGCGGAAAGCATGCCTCCCCGGACTGATCAGCGCGCTTCCACTCCTCAATCAGCGCCTTCTCAAGCCGACGGATGGCTTCCTCTTCCGGAATGCAGGTGTCAGTCACGCGGTTCATGTGCCGTTCCAACAGCTCCTGCTCCTGCTGCGGCGTGAGATCGCGGTAGTTCGGCAGGCGCTCGTAGAAATTGTGCGCGATCAGGTTAAAGATGTCTTCTTCCAGATTGGCGCCGGTGCACGAAATCGCGTGCACTTTGTCCTGGCGGATCATCTCCGCCAGCGAAAGCCCAAGTTCTGCGGTGCTCATCGCGCCAGCAAGCGTGATCATCATCTTCCCGCCTTTGTCGAGATGCGCACGGTACGCCTCGGCGGCATCAACGAGCGCCGCAGCGTTGAAGTGACGGAAATGATGCCGTAAAAACTGGCTGACAGGTCCGCTGGTTGTCATGGCGACCTCCTTTATGTTATGTTATCCACGAAGGACACGAAGGACGTCCCCTGGACCCCTGAGGTCAGGCACGGTCCGGGGTGGAGCGATTCCGCCATCGACGCTCCATCACAGCGCAGGATCGGCGGCAGCGACCTCACGGGTCGGGAGCGTTCTTCGACTGATCACGTTCAACATTCAACGTTCAACGTGGAACGTTCAACCTTCAACCTTCAACCTTCACCCCAAATCTACCCCGCCATCACCCCCCTCACAGTGCAGGATCGGCGGCAGCGACCTCACGGGTCGGGAGCGTTCTTCGACTGATCACGTTCAACATTCAACATTCAACATTCAACGTGTAACGTTCTCCTACCCCACCATCACCCCCTCGCGGAACTGGAGGGCGTAGAGGCGCGCATACAGCCCCTGATTCGCCAGCATCTCCTCGTGGGTTCCCTGTTCAACGATGCGCCCATGGTTAAGCACAATGATTCGATGGGCGATCGAAACGGTGCTGAGACGGTGCGCGATAATGACCGACGTGCGCCCGCGCATCAGGCGCTCGAAT
>JAUQOW010000035.1:366-27450 GCA_030550675.1 Chloroflexota bacterium | reverse complement strand
CGACCGAGGTGAATTCGTTGAGGAACAGGCTTTCGCCGGAGATGGCGCGCTTGAACATCCCGCCGAGCCCGCCGCCGCGGGTGTTGGTCGCCATCTGGATATTGCCCGACATCCACGACATCGCGCCCGACTCGGAGTAGACCGTCTCGCCGGGGTCAAGTTCGAGAATGACCGCCTGCAGGGTCGTACCGACAATCTGATATTCCATTCCAGTCACGCCGCGCCCGCGCGCCGTCACGTTCGGATCGGGCAGATCCAGGCGCTGCCCTATTTGACCGGTAAAAGCGTACATCTCTGTTACCGCAGCGGCGGGCGGCGGCGCAACGGACTGCGGCGGGGGCGCGGCAGGCGGCGGCGCCATCGGCGGAGGCGCGGCAGGTTGCTGAGCGGCAACGCGCGCGCCGCAGCGGGAGCAGAACTTTGCTGTTGGCGATAACACCGCGCCGCAGGTCGGACATTGCATCGGGATCGCTCCTTGTTTATTTCAAGATCGAGTACGACGACGCCGGGGGTCATTCCCGAAAGAACACACCCCCATACCCATGAACGACGCCTCTCCGCAATCTCGACCGCTGCATCTCTAACCCTTAACCCCTAACCCCTAATTCGCCTTACTCAGCGTCGCCAGGAACTCGGCATTATTGCGCGTCTTCGCCATGCGCGTCAGCACCAGTTCGGTGCCCTCGCCTTCGCCGAGCATGCTGACCATGCGACGCAGCGTCCACACCTGCCGCAGCACGTCGGGCGGCAACAGCAACTCTTCGCGGCGCGTGCCGCTGCGGGTGATATCGATCGCCGGGAAGACGCGCTTCTCCGCCAGTTTGCGATCGAGATGCAGCTCCATATTGCCGGTGCCCTTAAACTCCTCGTAGATCACGTCGTCCATGCGGCTGCCGGTATCGACCAGACAGGTCGCAATAATCGTAAGCGACCCGCCATTTTCGATATTGCGCGCGGCGCCGAAGAAGCGCTTGGGCGGATAGAGCGCAACCGGATCAATACCGCCGGAGAGGGTGCGCCCGCTCGGCGGCATATCCAGGTTGTACGCGCGCGCCAGGCGGGTGATCGAGTCCATCAGAATGACGACATCCTGCCCGCCCTCGACCAGGCGCTTGGCGCGTTCCAGCGTCATCTCGGCGACCTTCGTGTGATCCTCGACCGGCTCATCGAAGGTTGACGAAATGACCTCGCCCTTGACCGAGCGCCGCATATCAGTGACCTCCTCAGGGCGCTCGCCAATCAACAGCACCATCAGGTGAATGTCCTGATAGTTGGTCGTAATGCCGTTCGCAATCGCTTTCAGCAGCAGTGTCTTGCCAGCTTTAGGCGGCGACACAATCAGACCGCGCTGACCGCGACCGATCGGCGCGACCAGGTCGACCAGACGGGTAGCGAGCAGATGCGGCTCGGTTTCGAGTTTGATCTGCTCGTTGGGGAAAATCGGGGTCAACTGATCAAACGAGGGACGCTTTCGCGCCGTCTCCGGGTCCATCCCGTTGACCATCTCGACGCGCAGGAGCGAGTAGTAGCGCTCACTCTCCTTCGGCGGTCGGATCTGCCCCCAGACGCGATCGCCCGTGCGCAACCCGAAGCGCCGGATCTGCGATTGCGACACGTACACATCGTTCGGACCCGGCAACATCCGTTCACCGCGCAGGAAGCCATACCCGTCCGCAACGATATCAAGAATGCCGTCGGACAGAGTATGGCCCGCTTCTTCGGTTTGAGCCTGAAGCAGCTTGAAAATCAGATCCTGCTTCTTAAGATTGCTGACGCCAGTAATCCCGATCGCTTTCGCCATTTCCCGCAGCTCGTTGAGCGTTTTGCTCTCAAGCTCGGCGACATTGACAATCGGCTTGTCGCGAACGGGTTCTGTGTACTCGGCGACTGGCTCGCCGCCATTATTGTTGGTGGCAGTATTTTTCGTTCTCATTCTTGGCACAGAAAACTCCTTGCTGACGTGCGCGCACGCCAGCCATCAAACGGCGGATAAGACATCAACCGTTCCAGATCGACCCAAAGGTGCATCGATGCGGGCATAAGACGTTCTATTGTGACGCCCAGTACGGCGCAATCACGCGTATCACTTCAATTCAATCGGACCGCGCCGGTTCTGTTGTGATGGGAATGATGCTTGTGCCAATCAGCAGTTGGCGCATTGCTTTCATAAACAAGCTACAATGAATGGCGCTCGACCACACTGAAGGCTCACGGCGGTTGTATCACTGAACGTAGAGGGCTACGCCGTGGTCTAATTATGTAGATACAGACTTACACCACAGTATGGTGGACGCCTGGTGCTTCCCAGAGGAATGGCTGACCTTTGGAGTCGCTTCGGATGCGAGATCTGGAGGATTGCTGACGCAATGCTTCACTCGCACACTTATTATAGCACACTTGTCAAGATTTGGAACAGAATCCAGTGCGGCATTGTTGACGCAGCGCGCTCATATGCCGTACAATGCATACGACATTATACCGCATACCGCCTCGTGTCAACGATGCGGCACGGCGGCATCTCTGGCAGAGGCTCGCATCGCTATGAAAAAGCTTTCCAGCGCCGCGATTCGTGAACAATTCCTCCGTTTCTTTGAAGAACGCGGTCACGTTCGCGTGCCCAGTTCTTCGCTCATCCCCGGCAATGATCCTACGCTGCTGTTTACCAACTCCGGCATGGTGCAGTTTAAGGACGCTTTCCTGGGGCTTGAGCGACGTCCCTATACCCGCGCGACAACGGTTCAGAAATGTCTGCGCGTCTCCGGCAAACACAACGATCTCGAGGAAGTCGGTCCGTCGCCGCGCCATCACACATTCTTCGAGATGCTCGGCAACTTCTCCTTTGGCGATTATTTTAAAGCCGAAGCCATCCCCATGGCATGGGAATTGCTGACGAATGTGTTCGAACTGCCCGTCGAACGCCTGTGGTTCACCGTCTTCGAGGGCGATGACGAGGTTCCTCCCGATGATGAAGCCGCACGGCTGTGGGTCGCCGCTGGCGCCGACCCGGATCGGGTGCTGCGCTTCGGGCGCAAGGATAACTTCTGGGTGATGGCGGATACCGGTCCGTGCGGTCCATGCTCCGAAATCACAATCTATATCGGCGACGACCTCAAAGACATGAGCGCGCAGGGGGTCAACTCCGACGACCCGAATTATGTCGAGATCTGGAATAATGTATTTATGCAGTACGACCGCGCGACCATGCAGCCGTTGCCGCGCCCTTCGGTCGATACCGGCATGGGGCTTGAACGCATGGCGATGGTGATGCAGGGGGTGCATTCCACGTATGACACCGACCTGTTCATCCCGCTGATCGAGCGCCAGCTGGCGCTGCTTGGCGCCGATGAGTCGGACTATCGCGCTCACGTGGCGCCGTACCGCGCCGTCGCCGATCATAGCCGCGCTGTGGCGTTCCTGATCGCCGATGGCGTGTTGCCGGGAAACACCGGGCGCTCGTATGTCCTGCGGCGAATTCTGCGCCGCGCAGTGTACCAGGGGCGCACGATCGGCTTTGAGAAGCCGTTCCTTTCCGAGATTGTCGCAACAGTGATTGAGCAGATGGGCGCAGTCTACCCGGAATTGCGCGAACGCGCCGACTTCATCCTCGAAACGGTCGATCTGGAAGAACGCCAGTTCCTGCGCACCCTCTCCGGCGGCGTCAGCATTCTGAATAGCGTCATCGAACGGGTGCGCGCCAGCGGCGGCATGGTTATTCCGGGCGATGATGCGTTTACGCTCAAGGACACTTACGGCTTCCCGCTCGACCTGACGCAAAAAATCGCTGCTGAATACGGGCTGACGGTTGATGAGGAGGGGTATGAGCGCCGCATGGAGGAGCAGCGCGCTCGCGGGCGCCGCGCGGCGCAGTTCCGGCGCGCCGCCGATGCCGAGACGTGGGCGGATATCGATCTGCCGCCAACTCGCTTTATCGGCTACGCCAGCGTATCCGGCAGCGGCACAGTGCAGGCGCTGGTCGTCGCTGGCGATCAGGTCGCCGAGGCGGGCGCCGGTCAGCGCGTGCAGATTGCGCTCGACAGCACGCCATTCTATGCCGAAAGCGGCGGTCAGATCGGCGACACCGGCGTGCTGATCGGTCCCCGCGGTCGCGTGCGGGTCGAAGATGTGCAGCGCCCCGTGCCCGGCGTGATTGTTCACTACGGCGTGGTGGAAGAGGGGACTATCGCCATCCACGAAACGGTCGAAGCGCAGGTCGATAGCGCGCGCCGCGCAGCCATTATGCGCAGCCATACCGCAACCCATCTCCTTCACCGCGCGCTGCGCGACGTGCTTGGCGAACACGCGGCGCAAGCCGGCTCGCTGGTTGCGCCGGATCGCCTGCGGTTCGACTTTACGCACACCCGCCCGGTGACGCCAGACCAACTGCGGGAGATCGAACGGCGCGTCAACGCCTGGATCCGCGCCGATACCCCCGTCGCCTGGCAGGAACTTCAGTATCAGGCGGCGATTGAAGCGGGGGCGATCGCGCTGTTCGGCGAAAAGTACGGCGATGTGGTGCGTATGGTGACGATCGGGTGCGTCAACGGGAGCGATGCGCCATCTCCCGCTGCGCTCGCCGAGCGTCAACTGGCGGGTTTCACGATGTGTTCGCGGGAACTGTGCGGCGGCACGCACGTCGGGCGGAGCGGTGAAATCGGGTTGTTCCGCATCATCTCGGAAAGCAGCGTCGCTGCTGGCGTGCGCCGCATCGAGGCGCTCACCGGCGCTGAAGCCGAGCGGTGGGTCGATGATCAGATTGCCACGCTCCAGGAAATCGCCGCTCGCGTTGGCGCGCCGCAGCCGCAACTGGTTGAACGCATCGAGGCGCTGCTCGCTGAACTGAAGCAGCGGCAACGCGCCCTCGATGAACTGACCGCGCGCCTGGCGCGCAGCAACCTCGAAGGGTTGCTTGCCAACGTTCGGTCGGTCGGCGATATCCGCTTCCTGGCAGCCCAGGTCGAAGCGCCCGATGTCGCGCGCCTGCGCGAAATGGGCGACTGGTTGCGCGATAAATTGGGGTCAGGCGTGGTGGTGCTGGCGACTGCCATCGATGGCAAGGCGCAGATCCTGGCGATGGCGACGCCTGATCTGGCAGGGAAGCGCATCCACGCTGGCAATCTGGTGAAGACGCTGGCGCCAATCGTCGGCGGCAGCGGCGGCGGTCGTCCTGATATGGCGCAGGCTGGCGGGCGTGATGTTGCGAATATTCCCAAAGTATTGGATCACGTCGCCGCAGCAATTGCGGCACAGGCAGGGGTGTGACCCCAGGGAGATCCAGCATGTCGGATGACACTTCACCACAACGACCGAAACCGCAACCGACAGGGATCACGGCGATACTGAGCGCAATTCTGGCTTCTAATCCGGCATCGGCGGTTGTGCCGGTCGTCCCTGCCGATACGCTCGATGGCATTGTCGAACGGGTGCGCGCGGCGCGCGCCAGTAGCGTTCAACTCCTCGTTCCCGAAGGCGTTCCGGCGCTTCAAAGCAGGCGAAGTTTTACGGCGCTGCGCCTGGTTCTGCAGCGCGAAGGCATCAACATCCTGGTGATCAGCCCTGATGCTGGCGTCCTCGAAGCGGCGCGCGCCAGCGGATTGGACACCATGGCGGTCGGCGACTCGTCTCCGCCGCGACCGGCGGTCGCCGCGTCCGCCGCGCCCTCTCCCGCCCGTCCGGTGATCAACGAGCGCGATGCTGAGTTCTTGCGCGCATTGGATCACGTGCCATCCCAGAATCGCTACGCCGAACTGTCTGACGCCGATGCAGCATTCGCGGCGTCGCTCGACGATCTCTCCGAGGCGGTTGCGACTGTTTCGCCTCCTCCAACAGAAAAAACGGCGCCGCCGCCAGATGCCGCATCATCCCGCAGGGTCAGCGCCGCCGACATCCGCCTGACGCCAGAAGAAGAACGCCGCGCCGCCGCGCATGAAACAGGTCGACAGAGCGCAGCGCCGCCGCGCCGCACTGCCGGACAGCGGCGCACCGCCGCGCCGCGCGATACCGTGCGCGCCCCGCGTCGCACTGCAATTCCTGCACGCACCAGCGATCGCACCATGATCATCGGCGTCGCCGTTGCCGTCATTGTGGTTCTCCTGCTGATTGCATTCGGCTGGTACCAGGCAAATCGCGTGTCAATCATTGTGGGACCGCCGGTGGTGCAGAGTCGCAGTCAGCCCTTCCGCAACGAGGTCATCCCGATCACGACCGCCGACCCCGGTCCCAACCCGTCCTCACTCCAGGCGGCGGTGGTGCAGGCAGACGCTACGTTCACCGTTCAAGGGCAGGTGACCACTGAGACGCTGGCGCCGGTCGGGCGCGCAACTGGTCAGGTGCGCATCATCAATGTTGTGGAACAGCCCTTTCTGTTGCCGGAAGGCGCAGAACTGCTCGGGCGGAACTCCGATGGCGCCGAAGTGCGCTTCGCTATTGAAGGACCGGTCACTGTCCCCCCCGCCGTCACCACGACGAGCGACCGCGGTCGCAGCACTACGTATGGCGAAATCGTCGTCAACGTCGTTGCGCGTTCTCCTGGCAGCGCCTCCAATGTCGGCGCAAACGCTCTGACTCAACTGCTCATTCCGGGGATGCAGCCAATCATCAGCGACCGGGGGAACCTCCTCATCCGGCACGAGGCGATTGGCGGCGGCAGTGACCAGATGCAGCGGATCGTCACCGAAGCTGATGTACAGCGGGTGCTTGGCGAGGCGCTGACCGGACTGTACAACGCCGGGATGGAACAACTTGCCCGTCAGATCGACCAGAATGTGCTGGCGATTGATCCGACGACCATCTTTCCAAGCTCCATCGATCTGGCGCAACCGGACGCTTACGATCCGCCGCTGATCGAACCGCCCATCGGTCAACCAGTGGACCCCGCCAACCCGGTCTTCCGTCTGACGGTCAGCACCCGTTTCAGCGCCCTGGCGACTCCCCGCGATCGGTTGGTCAACAAACAGCTCGAAGTGGTCGTACCACAGCATTTCCTGCAACGTGGCGCACTCTGCAACGCAAACGAGCGCGTCGGGTTCGATGTCGCTGGCTGGCGCTGGGACGGCTCGAAGCTTACGATCAACGGCGCTGTGACCTGCACTGAATACGGAGTCGTTACGGCGGATACGCTCACTCAGATCAGACGGGCGCTGGTCGGCGTCTCGCGCAGCGACGCGGACACCATTCTCCAGCAGTTCGCGCAACAGGGGCTGATCAGCGACTACAGCCTCCCGGCGATCCAGACATTGCCGGGATTCGATTTCCTGATCGACGTGCGACCTGCCAGCGCTTCGTCGTAGAAGCTGAATGCGGCAGCGTTTCCCATAAGGAGAATTCCTGCAACTCTGGCGTCTTTGCGCCGTTGCGTCAATCCTTTGTGAGCATTGAGAAACGATCTACGCCCGGACCCAGAAGGAGCACACCCGTGAAAAATGGCGAACCCGGACGGGTCATGGCACTCGATGTCGGCGAACGACGCATCGGCGTGGCATTGAGCGACCCGACCCGCACGCTGGCTGCGCCATTGACGACTATTCGGGCAGAGCCGCGCACTACGGCATTAAACCGCATCGCCACCCTCATTCGTGAACACGAAGTGACTGCCCTGGTCGTGGGATTGCCGCTGACGATGAGCGGCGACATCGGACCCCAGGCGACGCTGGTGCAGCAATTTGCCGACGAACTGCGCCAGATCATCGAGGTCCCGCTCTACTTCGTCGATGAGCGGTTGACCACCGCAGCCGCCGAGCGGATGATGATCGAACTAAACCTCAAGCCGGAACAGCGCAAAGCGCGTGTTGACGAAGTGGCGGCATCGATCATCTTGCAGGATTTTCTCGACGCGCAGCGGCAGACGTCGGGGTAGCGCCGACTGACTCGATCCACGCCAGGATGGTGTGCAGCACATCCTCAAGCGGCGCGTAGGTATCCACCACCAGATGCGGCTCTTGAATCGGATAGTTTGAGGTTTCAGCCCGCCGACGCAGGTGATCTTGCAAATGTTCCCACGTTGTCACGTGATGCGACGGCAGGCGTAGTGCGGCGCGTTGTTCAATCCGACGCCGCCACTCCTCTTCTGATGAACAGATGCATTCGATGACCAGCAGACGCGCGCCAGTGTCGTGAGCGACGACGCAGGCGGTGGTGTACCCGCCGATTTCACTCAACGGACTGTCGCAGATGACGCTCAGGTTCTGGAGCAACTGCCGCCGCGCGACATTAAACATGGCAATGTACGCCAGCCCGCCTGCATCTTCCACGTGACCGTCCAGAACATCCTTGATGTCATCTTTGTCAATCAGCGGAATGCCAAGGCGTCGGCTGAGACCACGCGCAACTGCGCTTTTGCCGGAGCCGGGGTGACCCTTCATGGCGATAAGCAAAGGGCGAGACATAATGTGGAACGTTCAACGTTCAACATTCAACGTTCGACGGTCACCGAGCAACGCCGCCAGCGACTGCGCGCGATGATCCGGGATGCTGCGCGCCAGTGAGAGCGCCATCCGCCCCAACTCGCGGTAAACCGGCAACAACTGCGGCGCCTGCGCTTCGAGCGCAGCGATGTGCCGCGCCACCGTGACGTCATCGCCGCGCGCAATCGGACCTGTCAACGCCTCGGCAGGCGCTGCGCGCTCCAGGCTCTCGACGGCGCCGCGCAACAATGGCAGCAGCGCGCGCGCCTGCACCTCATCGGATACGCCAGCGCATCTGAGCAGATGCACGCCGCAGGCGTACAAGGCGACGGTGTAATTGGCGACCATGACTGCTGCTGCGTGGTACAGGGCGCGATGTTGTGAATCGAGATCAAACGGCATCGCACCGATGGCGTGCGCCATTTCGCGCAACATGGCGGCGAGCGGCGGGTCGGCGTCAATGGCGACATATGATCCCCGCAACCGCGTGGCTGTCTCTGGACCGGCGAGGGTCTGCAATGGATGAAATCCTCCGGTCAACGCGCCTGCTGCGGCGGCGTCCGCAAGCGCCTCGCGCCCCAAGGCGCCGCTGCAATGCACTACCCCCTGCCCGACGCGCCACCCATCCATTTCGGCAATAGCGCGACAGACCGGAGCAATCGCGGCATCCGGCGTCGCCAGAAACACCAGACTGGCGGAACGCGCAACATCGACCGACGCGTCAACCGCCGTCGCGCCGATTTGTTGCGCCAGCGCGCGCACCCTCTCCGACGATCTGCTGAACAGCGCCACGACGCGATAGCCAGTGGCAGCCAATGCTACTGCCAGCGCCCCTCCTGCGCGCCCTGCGCCGATGATGCCAATGGCATCGCTTAACCTTTTCACCTTCAACGTTTCTATCAGCGCCATGCCATCACCGTGGGCGCGCTGATGGATGGCGCGCCCCTACTATGATGCCGCCCCACACGCACCCACCACGTTGTGGGCGCGCCGATGGATGGCGCGCCCCTACCATGCGCCTTCACGTGTTTGTGTGATCGCAAACGTTCAACGTTCAACCTGCAACCTGCAACCTTCAACCTTCAACCTTCAACGTCCCCAATCCGGGCACGCCGCCAAGTGACCACGCCTGCATCGCGCTCCGTTCGATGGCGCGCGCCAGGACGTCGGCGGCAATCGCGCCAAGCGGCAGCACCCCCGGCGACGCACGGCGCCCGGTGGCGAGCACAAACACCGTATCGCCATCGAAGGGCGTGTGCACCGGACGGATCGTTCGCGCCAGCGCGTCCTGCGCCATCTGCGCCACCTTCGTCGCTTCTGCCTTCGTCAGACGCGCGTCGGTCGCCACTACCGCCAGCGTCGTATTCCGCCCTTCCACTGATGCCGACCATGGCGACGCCGGACCTGCACCGCGCAGCAACGCCATTGTGTCGGCGAGCGACCCGTCATCGGCGCGCACTCCCGCCAGCAGGCGACCATTGCGCTCGTCGTACACATCGCCAAAGGCGTTGCAAACCGCCAGCGCTCCCACCGTCGTTCCATCCGCCAGACGCTCGCTCCACACGCCAACGCCGGATTTCATAGCGTATTGCATACCGCGGATTTTGCCGACGGTTGCGCCAATGCCGACGCCGACGCATCCCTCGCGCACCGTCGAGCCTGCCGCCTCACATGCGGCATACCCCATTGCAGCATCAGCGAAACGGTCTGCGCTGCCGATCGCCAGGTCAAAGATCACGGCAGCTGGCACAATCGGCACGGGACGCACCCCGGTCGGGAAGCCAATCCCGCGCTCAGCCAGCCATTGCACCACGCCTGTGGCTGCCGCCAGCCCAAACGCGCTCCCGCCGCACAACGCCACAGCATGCACGACTTCGACCGTCGCCATCGGCGAGAGCAGATCGGTCTCGCGCGTCCCTGGCGCGCCGCCGCGCACATCAACCGCGCCAACCGCTCCTTCTGGCGCAAGAATGACCGTGCAGCCGGTCAATGCCGCATCGTCCTGCGCGTGCCCCGCCAGGACGCCCGGAACATCGGTAATTGAAAACTTCATGGCTGCTGACTGTTGAGAATGGTCTCGAAGATTCGTTCCCAGACCTCAAATGGTTGCGCGCCCACCAGCAACTGACCATTGATAAGGAACGACGGCGTACTGCGCACACCCGCCTGTTGCGCTTCACGCATATCGGACTGGATGCGGGGACCGTAGCGGTTGCTCTCGACGCACTGTTGCACTCGTGCGGCGTCAAGGTTCAACTCTTCGGCATACTTCAGAAATGTACGAAAATCATCGGCGCTCCCCGACGACCATTCCCGCCGCTCCATACCAGCAAAAATCCGTTCGTGCATCTGCCAGAATGCGCCCTGTTCACCCGCGCAGTTGGCGATATGCGCCGCCAGCAACGCGCCCGGATGGATGCTCATGAGAGGAAAATCGCGATAAACAAAACGCACTTTGCCGGTGCTGATATACCGCTCCTCGATACGCGGTCGCACCTCGCGCGAGAACGAGGCGCAGAAAGGGCACTGAAAATCGCTGAACTCCACCACAACTATCGGCGCGTCCGGATCGCCTTGCGCGCGCGGGTCATCGACAGGGTTCGCAGCGCTTTCAGAAACGTCGGTCGACGCCGGGATCGGCGTCACGCCCGACGGATGGGGACGCTCGCTATCGGTCGGACGTGCGCCGACCGCCTGGCGCGTGGCACCTGAAGGCGGTTCAACCACTTGCGGCGCTTCGGAACCGCATGCAGCCAGAAACGCCAGCATCATCAGCGAAAGCAGGGCGTGCAGAGGGTATGGGCGCCAGCAGCGATCATTGCATGGCATATTATCGTTCATACACTTGCATGTGCTCGGTTTCGACGCGCTGACGATAGCTGGGAGGCTGCAAAGCGCTAGCGCCATCGTCGCCGCAATAGGGGCAGACGCTCCAGGCAAGATCGATCACCCGACCGCACGCCACACACCGCCGGCGCAGCGCCGTCTGGCAATGGGGGCAGAGAATGAAATCCGGCTCAACGGATCGCTGGCATGTGGGGCACACATGGGGGTCTTCGAGACTGCGACGCAGATATTCCTCTTCAAGCAACCGTTCATACTTCTGCGCCAGCGTCTGACGCGGGCGCAGGATCAGATGCAGCAGCACACCGCCGAACGGCAGCGCCAGCGCCAGCGCGACCGCCAGCACCTGAACCGCCACATCCTCGCTCCGGCTATGAATGTCGCGGTACGTCCACAGCACCGACGCAGCCCAGAGCAGGATTAGATACGCGAGCAGCATCCACGCCAGCACCGAGACGATTGGCGCGACATTGGTGATGATACCACGGATATCCAATGACCTGGCTCCTTGATTTCGCACACAGAGAAATTGCGTGGTCTCACGCGCAAAGACGCCTGACGCAAACTCCAACAAACTCTTATGGCGTCAGGCGGCGCACATCGGCAGCGCGCAGGACGAACACCGTCGCGCCGCCAACCTGCACCTCCACCGGCGTCGGCGGATAAAATTCGCCCGACTCGGCGACCGGCGGCAGCGGCGAGACATACCGCGTTCGCGTATAACAGTGCTCACGCACAATCTTCAGGATCGGATCAACCTGATAATCCTCAGCGGCGATCAGGAGCGTGACGTTTCCTTCTCGCAGAAAGCCGCCCTCACTGCTGATTCGCGTCACCCGATGACCGGCGTCCGTCAGCGCCTCAATCAAATCTCCGGCATCCTGCCGCTGCACCACGGCGATGATCAGTTTCATACAGTCACCCTCAGCATTATGGCACAGTTTCCAGCCGGGGGATCGACGCCAGGTACGGCTCAACAATTGCCGCAATCTGCTCTGCCAGCGCCTCGATCGGTTGCCGCGCATCGAGCACTCGCCAGCGTTCGGGGTCCTGCGCGATCAACTCGCGATACCCCGCTTCCACCCGTTTATGATACTCCAGTTCGCGCGCATCGAGGCGGTTCCATTCCTGATCAGCGCCGTGTTGCCCCGCTATGCGCGCCCCGGGATGCCGGCGACGCTTCCGTTCCAGACCTGCTTCTGCGCTTATGTCGAGATAAAACGTAATATCCGGACGCAAGCCGCCCGTCGCCGCAGCGGTGATCATACGCAACTCCGCCAGATCGCGCCCCAAGCCGTACCCCTGGTAGGCGTAGGTCGAATCGGCGTACCGGTCGCACAGCACAATCCCGCCCTGTTCCAGGTACGGACGGATGACCTCGCTGACCAGTTGCGCCCGCGCCGCCGAAAAGAGCAGCGTTTCGGTCGTCGGCGACATTTCGGTATGCTGAAGGTCCAGAACAATCCGGCGGATCAGATCGCCGATCCGCGTCCCGCCCGGCTCGCGCGTCAGAATGACGGGATAGCGGCGCGCATGCAGCGACTCATAGAGCAAACGCGCCTGAGTGCTCTTGCCGCTCCCCTCAGGACCTTCAAATGTCACAAACAGGCCCATCGATCATCGCCGATCATTATGCAGCGTTAGCGAAAGATTTTGACTCGACGGTTCGGCTCGCGCCCACGGCTTTCTGATTGCAGATTGTACCGTTCCGCCATCTGATGCTGCAACCGGCGCACATAGCTGCTCTGCGGCTGCAATTCCACCGACGAGCGCTCACCGTTCAGCACCTGGGCAATCGCCGTTTCAACCTCCAGCAACGCCTCCGTCATCGTCGCATCGTCATCACGGTCGGCGGAGCGCTGCGACCCGTTATCGTTTAGACTGATGTTGAATACGTCAGCCAGTTGCCGCTCCATCTGCGCCAGCGTATTGTTGCGCAGCACATAGACGGGCACGCCGCGCTCTTCCGCCTGACGCACCCGCTGCGCTCCCTGGCGGTAGTAGTTCTTCAGCGTCATGACCATCGTCGCTTCGCCCATATCGCGCACAATCGTCGCTGGCACATGCAGCGCCGCGATCGCCCGCTCCAGGCGATCCCGGCTGACGCCGAAGGGATAAATGCGTTGCGGCGTCATCCCTCCCGGAGCAGATGGCGCGGGCAGCGGCGCCCGCGCTCCCCGTTCCCCGCGGTCGCGCCCGCCGCTGCGCCGAATGCCCGGAATCGTCTGGATCTGTTGCTCGCTGACGGTCACAGGAATGATCTCAATCTCGCCATCGGCGGTGCGGCGGCGCACCTCTGCGCGCGGCGGTTCGGCGCGGAGCAGGCTATCAACGGCGCTCGCAACGTCGGGATAGACCGTCACCTGATCCCAGTTCTGAATTTCGACCAGAATATCAAACGTCGGCGGCGCCTTGCGTTCGAGCACCGTCTTCTGCGTTCCGCGACGCCGCGCCTCTTCGTCGCCAAGCGTCACCGCCTGAATCCCGCCGATCAGGTCCGACAGCGTCGGGTTCGACAACAGGTTCTCGAGCGTCTGCCCGTGCGCTGTACCGATCAATTGCACGCCGCGTTCCGCAATCGTGCGCGCCGCCAGCGCCTCAAGTTCCGTCCCGATCTCATCGATGACGATCACTTCCGGCATATGATTCTCGACCGCCTCGATCATCACCGCGTGCTGTTCCGACGGTCGCGGCACCTGCATACGACGCGCCCGACCGATGCCAGGGTGCGGAATATCGCCATCGCCCGCAATTTCATTCGATGTATCGACAATCACCACGCGCTTGCGCAGGTCTTCCGCCAGCACCCGCGCTGTTTCGCGCAGCATGGTCGTCTTGCCGACGCCAGGGCGACCCAGAAGGAGCACGCTCTTCCCCGACTCGATCAGGTCGCGCAGGATCGAGATAGTTCCAAAGACCGCGCGCCCAACCCGGCATGTCAGACCAATCACGCGCCCGGTCCGATTGCGGATCGCCGAAATGCGGTGCAGCGTGCGCGGAATTCCGGCGCGATTATCCTCACCGAAGGCGCCGATGCGCGCAATAACATAGTCGATATCTTCCTGGGTCACTTCGCGGTCGCTGAGAAAACGTTCGTGGTTGCGGTAGCGCGCTTCGGGGAGCCGACCAAGATCCATGATCACTTCCAGCAGATCCTCCTGATCGTCAGGACCGGTCTCAATCGCCTGACGAATGGGCGCCGGAAGCGTTTCGAGAAGTAATTCGATATTGCTGGTAATATCCCGTTGTACTGCCATAGAATCGTCCATCCTCACATCGAGAGGAAATGGTTGGTATCGGCGGATGGGTCTCCGGGCTTTCGAGCGCTGGCGTGAGCAGGTATCGCCGGGCTGCGACGGTCGTCTGTTTACAGAGCAGCGTCTGCTCAGCGACCGGCTGAAAGCCGAGATCACCCGCGGGAAGAAACAGTTCCTGCTGATAATCGCGCAATATCAGGTACACCGGCAACGCATCGTGGATCTGCGCCAACCCGAATCGCAACACATCGGTCATCTGCTCACGCGCCTCTGGTCTGATCAGCAGCGAGAACACATGACCCACCGGACCGGTCGTGCGATGCAGGTACGCCGCCATCCGATCGCCAGCGCCCAGCACCCACGCATTCCGATACGGACGGCGCCAGACGCGGTCGAGCGGCAGCATCCATGATCGCGCATCGCGCGCCTCGAAGAGTTGTACCTGCCGGGGCGTCACGGCGCCATACAGTTTATGGATCGCCCACACATCGTGGTTCGACTGCGGACGCATCGGCGCCAGCGTCGTCCCCTGATCCCAATCCGGTCCATCGAGGCGCAGGACCGTCTGCTGCGTGTAGCCAATGAACCCTAACTGGCGAAAGACCTCGCGCACCTCATCGTGACGCTGCGGCAACGCCGCGTAGATCCGCTGCACGCGCGCCGCGCCGACCTCTGCGCACAGCGATTCGAGCAGGCGAAACCACACATCCGGATCGGTCGGATGCCCGTTGCCGCCGCCATACGCCGCCATCAGCGCCACATCATGCTCCGGACGACCGCGCCGCCCAATCGACTGCACCACGGCGCTGAGCGCACCCTCACGATAGACGAACGTTGCGCAATCCTGGGGGCTGCCTTCGAGCCAGCAACGCAGAGCGAACCAGAATGGACGGTGCGGCAACGCCAGCATCGCCTCATTGAACAGCGTCACCTGGCTGCGTGGTTTTCGTCTCAACGTCCAGATGTCGCTCAACGTCACCGGTCGGATCATGCGTGTTCCCTGACGCCGGACAGCGCGTCACATCTCCAGAAAATAGCGGTGCATGCGTTCATCCGAGGTCAACTCCGGATGAAAGCAGGTCGCCAGCATGTTCGCCTGGCGCGCCGCAACGACCCGTCCATCTTCGAGTCGCGCCAGCGGCGTCACATCGTCGCCCAAATCCTCGAGCACCGGCGCGCGAATGAACACCATTCGCAGCGGTTTGCCGTCCAGACCCTCAACCGGCAGATCGACCTCGAAACTTTCGAGTTGACTGCCAAAAGCGTTCCGTCGAGCCGTCACGTCCATCAGGCGGAGCGACGGTTGATCGGCGCGCCCATTCACAACACGCTGCGCCATCAGGATCGCGCCCGCGCAGGTGCCCCAGATCGGCATCCCTTCGCGCACACGCACGCGCAGCGGCTCGATCAACCCGTACATTGCCAGTAGTTTGCCAATCGTTGTACTTTCCCCGCCGGGAATGATCAGACGCTCGACCTGGTCGAGGTGTTTGGGCAATCGCACCTGGAGGGTCGGCGCGCCAATGCGCCGCAACATCTCTTCGTGCTCGCGGAAATCTCCCTGAAGCGCCAGAATTCCTACCGTCATAGACGATTCATCTGGCAGCGGCGCAGGCGCGCCTGCGCCCTGCGATCCTGCTTACCAGCCACGCCCTGCCATCAACTGGTCGTGCGGAATCTTGCTGATCTCGATGCCTGCCATCGCCTCGCCCAGCCCGCGACTGACTTCGGCGATGATCTCCGGCTCGTTGTAGTGCGTCGTCGCGGCAACGATAGCGCGTGCGCGCTTCGCCGGATCGCTCGACTTGAAAATCCCTGATCCGACAAAAATGCCGTCTACACCCAGTTGCATGAGCAACGCCGCGTCAGCGGGAGTCGCAATGCCGCCAGCCGCAAAGTTCACCACCGGCAGTCGCCCGGTTTCCGCCACCTGGCGCACCAACTCGTAAGGCGCCTGGATGTTCTTTGCATAGGTGAAGAGTTCGTCCTCGTCCATCGTTTGCAGGCGGCGAATCTCACTGTAGATTGCGCGTGCATGGCGCACCGCCTCAACGACGTTTCCCGTACCGGCTTCGCCCTTGGTGCGCAGCATAGCGGCGCCTTCCGCCACACGCCGCAACCCTTCGCCCAAGTTGCGGCACCCGCACACAAACGGGATGCGGAACTTATGCTTGTTGATGTGATGCTCTTCGTCCGCTGGCGTCAGCACTTCGCTCTCGTCGATGTAGTCGATCCCCAGCGCCTCCAGCACCTGCGCTTCAACGAAGTGCCCGATGCGCACCTTCGCCATCACCGGAATGGTGACCGCTTCTTTGATCGCCAGGATCAGTTCCGGATCGCTCATTCGCGCCACGCCGCCCTGCGCGCGGATGTCGGCAGGCACCCGCTCCAGCGCCATCACCGCTACAGCGCCGGCTTCCTCCGCGATCTGCGCCTGCTCCGGCGTGACCACATCCATAATGACGCCGCCTTTGAGCATCTGCGCCAGGCCGACCTTTGTCGTCCAGGTCGACTTATCCATAGAATCCGACTCCTTATTCAGCGACCGACATGCGTTGTCCGGTCTTTCCTGTCAGATTGCAAGCGATAATCGCATATTATTGTACCATAAGATTGTACATCGTCGCGGATGAAAACGGTGAGAGGTCAGATGCGACATTCATCGCTCCTGACCTCTCGTCCGTCGACAATCGCACTGTCGCCCAACGTTACTGTCCGAAGCGCTCCGCCACCGCGTCCCAGTTCACCGTATTCCACCAGGCGTCGATGTAATCCGGGCGACGGTTCTGGTACTTCAGATAGTAGGCGTGCTCCCATACGTCGATGCCCAGAATCGGGATATGCCCCTGCATAAGCGGGCTATCCTGATTGGGAGTGCTGTAAATGTGGAGTTTGCCATCCTTATCCTTCACCAGCCATGCCCAGCCGCTGCCAAACCGTTTGAGGCCAGCGTCCTTCATCTTCGCCTTGAACTCGGCGAAGCTGCCAAACGTGTCGTTGATCGCCTTCGCCAGCTCGCCACGCGGCTCGCCGCCGCCGTTCGGTCCCATGATATTCCAGAAGAGCGTATGGTTGTGATGCCCGCCGCCATTGTTGATGACCGCTTGCCGGATGCTCTCGGGCACATCGTTGATGTTCATCAGAATCTCTTCAATGGTCGCGTTCTGCAACGATGGATGACCCTCAAGCGCCGCGTTCAGGTTGGTCACATACGCCTGATGGTGCTTGCCGTGATGAATCTGCATGGTCAGCGTGTCGATGTGCGGTTCCAGCGCAGAAAAATCATACGGCAACGGCGGTAGTGTGAAAGCCATAGAGCCTTCCTCCTTCTCAACAAACCACAGGTCTGCACGTTCTACGACTCGCCAGCGATGCGGAAGCGACAGCAGCGGCCATCGGCGACGATGGTCTGCTGCCGTTCGACCGGCACGCGGAGCAGGTCCTCGTACAGGGCGCGCTCATGAGCGCAGGCTTGCGGATAGACGCGCGCGACGCAATCAATCGGGCAGTTGTGCTCGATCAACTCGATGGCGCCATCCGGCAGGCGACGCCACTCGCACATGTAACCATGCTCATTCAGAATCGTCGCCAGCTCTGCCACCCGTTCCGTCAGCGACCGCCCTTCCAGACGCGGCGCGTACTCGGCATACAGGCGTTTGCGCCGCGCCTCGAACAATTGCTCAATCGCGCCTTCGCCACCCTGCGCCTGAACGAACTCCAGCGCGTCGATCAGCAGATGATCGTAAGCTTTCGGAAAGAGCGCCTCAGCCGCGTTGGTGAGCGCATACAGATGACTGGGCCGCCCTACCGCGCGGCGCACGCCGCTGATGTACACCAGCCCGTCGCGCTCGAGCAGCGCCAGGTGCTGACGCACTCCCACCGCGCCAATGCCGAGATCCTCGCTCAATTCGGCGGCTGTCATCGGACCCTTCCGCCGCAATAGCAGCAGGATCTGCTGACGTGTTTCGCCCTGTTCGCGGTGCACAGTCATCATCGCGGCGCTTCGCTGCGTGGTATCGCTTCTCTGGCAGTATAGCACCCGCGTTCTGGCTTTGTCAAGCAAACGCTTTCGTAAGTTGGCGCTTGACAGCCGGATGATCAGGGCGTAGACTCACGCCGGTGCACGTTCCAGATTATGCTCCAGGGGAAGACCGATGGACGCGCTTGCAGGCCAGGTTATCGTCATCACGGGTGCATCGAGCGGGTTTGGCGAGCTGATTGCCCGGCGCTGCGCCGCCGCCGGGGCGCGGGTGGCGCTGGCGGCGCGCACAAAGGCAAAACTTGAACATCTGGCGGAGAGTCTTGGCGGTGCAACGCGCGCCATCGCTATCGCCGCCGATGTGAGCAATCCCGAGGATGTCACGCGCCTGGCGCACACCACGCTTGATCATTTCGGTCACGTTGATGTGCTGGTAAATAATGCGGGCTTTGGCGTGTTCGACCGGCTGGCGGAGGCGCGGATGGAGGACATTCGCGCGATGATGGAGGTGAACTTCTTCGGCGCGCTGGCATGCACACAGGCGTTCCTGCCGCACATGATCGCCCGACGCAGCGGGCAGATCGTGATGATGGCGTCAATAGCCGGGCTGGTGGCGGCGCCGAATATGGGCGGCTACACGGCGACCAAGCATGCCCTCGTTGGTCTCAGCCGCACCCTGATGCTCGAACTTGAAGGCACGGGCGTGCGCTGCGCCATGATCTGCCCCGGCGTCGCCGAAACCGGGTTCCAGCACCGCGCAGGCGCCGAGAAGTACCCGCGTATTGCTCGCCTCTCGACATGCACTGCCGACCAGGTCGCCGATGCGACGCTGCGAGCCATCGTGCGGCGCACCCACGGCGAAATCGTGATCCCCTGGTACGGACGATTGCTCGCACTGATCAGTTACCCGCTGCCCGGCGCCACCCGCGCCGTCATGCGGCTCATTGGATGAAGGATTTCAGGCATGACCCGCCCACGCATCGCCCGGCGCATAGACCGCGTTTCAGCTTCCGGCATTCGCCGCTTTTTCGACATTGCCGCTCAGATGCCGGATGTCATTTCACTCGGCGTCGGCGAACCCGATTTTGTCACTCCAGCGCCGATCCGCGCCGCTGGCATCCGTTCGCTTGAAGAGGGACGCACCGGCTACACCTCGAATTCCGGGTTGCTCGAATTGCGCATCGCGCTCTCCGATCACCTGTACGCGCGCTATGGCGTGCGCTACGATCCTGAAACCGAACTGCTCATCACCGTCGGTGTCAGTGAAGCGCTCCAGATTGCCGCGATCGCCACCCTGAACCCCGGCGACGAAGTGATCATCCCTGAACCCTGTTTTGTCGCTTACCCCGCTGCTGTCATCTTCGTCGATGCCGAGCCGGTCTTTGTCCCAACTACGGTCGAAGAGGCGTTCCAGGTCGATCCTGAGCGGATCGCCGCCGCCATCACGCCCCGCACTCGCGCCATTATGCTGGGATATCCCAACAATCCGACCGGCGCGGTTATGCCGCGTGAGCGTCTGGCTGCCATCGCTGAACTCGCCGAACGCCACGATCTGCTGGTCCTCTCCGACGAAATCTACGACCGCCTGGTGTATGGCGTGCAGCACACCTGCTTTGCGTCATTGCCGGGCGCGCGCGAGCGCACTATTCTGCTTGGCGGCTTTTCGAAGGCGTATGCAATGACCGGCTGGCGCCTGGGATGGATGGCGGCGCCGGCGGACATCGTTGCAGCAGCGCGCAAAGTCCACCAGTACGCTATCATGTCTGCGCCGACGATGGCGCAGTACGCCGGCGTCGCGGCGCTGCGCGACGGCGAACCGTTCGTTGCTGAAATGGTTGCCGAGTACGACCGGCGTCGCCGCGCGATTGTCGCCGGGCTGAATGCGATTGGTCTGCCAACATTCGAGCCACGAGGGGCATTCTACGTCTTTCCACGGGTGGCGCACCTCGGCATGAGCAGCGAGGTCTTCGCCGAACGGCTGCTGCGCGAGCAGCAGGTCGCCGTCATCCCCGGCGACACGTTTGGTCCGAGCGGCGCCGGGTTCGTACGCGCCTGCTATGCGGCATCAATGGAAAAGATCGAGGCTGCGCTGGAGCGTATCGAGCGTTTTGTGCGCGCACATACATAATGACTGGCGGAGGAAGCGCAATGTCTGTCGAAGAACCATCCACCACGCCATCGGACAAGCCGCAGATCATTGTTGAAGAGCAACTGTACTGCTCACTCACCGGTCGCCCGATCAGCCGCGACGAAGCCTACTGGGCGCCGCCGCTCGTAACTGCGCGCGAACTGGTGACGACCATCATTTCGACGGCTATCCGCGCACCGCATCAACTCGGCTACATCCTGTTCACTGAACAACCAAACGTCCCTTATGCTAAAGACGTCCGCGAACAACTCGCGCAACGCCGCAGCGCCGAGCAACTGAAACTGCTCATTGGCATGCTGGTGGTGCTGGGGTTGCTGCTCCTGCCGGTGTTCTTGCTCGTCTTTCGCTAATGCCCAAAGTTATGCTGCTTTCTGTCATTATTCCCTGCTACAACGAATCGGCGACGCTGCGCGCTATTCTGGAGAAGGTGCGCGCCGTCAATATTGACAAGGAAATTATCGCCGTCGACGACCATTCCAGCGACGACACGTACCGCATCCTGTGCGAAGAAGCCGCGCGCGACCCGACAATGACGGTCATTCGCCACCCGCGCAACCGCGGCAAAGGCGCCGCCGTGCGCAGCGGTCTGGCGCGCGCCCGCGGCGAGATCGTCATCGTCCAGGACGCCGACCTGGAGTACGACCCGAACGATTACTACGAACTGGTTACGCCTATTGCCCAGGGGCGCGTCAATGTGGTCTTTGGATCACGATTCCTTGGGCGGCACACCGGCATGTATTTCTGGAACGCAATCGGGAATAAGGGATTGACGTTCCTGACCAATTTTCTGTTCAACTGCTGGATCTCGGACATGGAAACCTGTTACAAAGCCATGCGCACCGAGATTATGCGCGACCTGAAACTGGAGAGCAACGACTTCCGCATCGAGCCGGAGATCACCGCCAAAGTGCTGAAACGCGGGCATCGCATCTACGAGGTGCCCGTCTCCTACCTGGGGCGCACCTACGAAGAGGGCAAAAAAATGAAGCCCAGCCAGGGGTTCTACGCGATCCTCGCATTGCTGCGCTATCGGTTGTGGGAGTAGGGGCGCGCCGCTGGCACGCCCGCAAACAGGGGCGCGCCGCTAGCGCCCGCAAACAGGGGCGCGCCGCTGGCGCCCGCAAGCAGGGGTGCGCCGCTGGCGCCCCTGCAAGCGGGCTAAAGTCCTTGCTTAGCACATTGAAGCCCCTGCGGGACTTGCCCCAATCTCAGCCCAAATCGCTCCAGCACTACATATTTTATCTTCATAAGCCCTCGTGAGGACATTGAAGCTGAGTGACAACGCGCACTTCTGGCAAGCCCCAGATGCACGGATTGCGCCTGCACGAACAGTTGCGCGTTGATTGTATTGTGGAGAATGAGGCGCGAGGAACGGAAAGTCGAAGATATTCCTAACCCCTAACCCCTACCAACCACTCAAGCGCCAGCAGGTACCCGCGCCATCCGAGACCGGCGATCTGCCCGGTGGCGACCGGCGCGACGACCGAGGTGTGGCGGAAGGGTTCGCGTCGATAGACATTCGAGAGGTGCACTTCGATGATCGGCGCTTTGAGCATCGCCAGCGCGTCGCGCAGCGCCAGCCCATAGTGCGTCAGCGCGCCGGGGTTGATGATGATCCCGTCGGCATCCCACCCTTCCGCCTGCAAGAAATCGATCAGCGCCCCCTCATGGTTCGACTGCATGGTGAGCAGTGTGACGCCAGCCGCCGCCGCGCGCTCCTGCAGAGCGGCGTTGATCTCATTGAGCGTGACGCTGCCGTACACCTCCGGCTCACGCCGCCCCAACATGTTCAGGTTCGGTCCGTGGATCACCAGAATCTTCATCGCGTCACCAGCGGCAAATAGACCTGATACGTCACCTGCGGCAGCGCCACCGGAATGACAAACAGGTTCTCGACCTCGAATACTTTCGCCGGATCGCTCTGCGATTGCGCCCGCACCCGAATGCGGTTGACCGACCCCGGCGGCGCGTTCGCCGGTACGTTCACATCCAGCGTGATGAACGGCGCCTGCTGGTTCGGTCCCAGCGTGCGCTGCGATGGCTGCAACTCGATGTTCCAGGTCAGCGTTTGCGTAAAGGTCAGCACGAACGTATCGGCGGCATTGCCGGTATTGAGCAACTGATGCGTCAATTGCACCTGCTCCCCCGCGCGCACGATACGGACATACTCCGGCGACATCACCGCGCTCACGACCTGGCGAATGGTCGTATACTCGCGCGCATCCGCCGCCACTCTTGGGTCAGAGACCGACTGCACGCTCAGGCGCATCGCGTCGAGCGTATTGGAGAAGACGCCGCTCGGAATGCGGATGCTGACGCTCACCTCGCGCTCTTCGCCAGGTTGCAGGAACGTCGCTGGCGGCAGGGTCACCTCATACCCCAGTGGAACCAGCGCGCTGAAGACGAACGTATCCGCCACGTTACGCACGTTGCGCAGCGTGTGGGTATAGACCACCGTTGCGCCGGGGAGACCGGACCCCCAGTTTTCAACCGGCGTCAGCAGATCGCCCGTCGCTGTCAACTGCGCCGTCGTCGTCAACGTCGCCGCTGACAGCAGCGGACCGGCGCCGTCGCCGCGCAGCGCCTCGACCGTCACCGTCTGCGTTCCCACGGCGTCGGCAGGGACGCTGACCTGCACGGTCAACGACGCTGGTTGCGTCACACTCGGCGGCAGCACCGCCGTGACCGTCGGCGCAATGCTGGCGCTCCATCCGCCTGCCAGGCTCGCCGGGTTCAGGCGCAGGGTGTAACTGATTGTCGTGTTGCCGGTGTTGAACAGGTTGAGCGTGTAGATCGCAACCGCTGGCGCGCCGCTCGTGAAGACTGTCTGCTGCGCCGGGCCGACCACCTCCAGGCGCGCGTTATCCGCTTCAGTGACGGTCACGGTATCGCTGACGCTCTGCGGCGGCGCGCCCTGCGCCGAGGTTGCAGTCAGGGTGATGACGCCGGTCGTTCCGGCTGGCGCGGCGGCTGGCAGGCGCACCGCCAACGACACAAGCCGCTCCGCCCCCGGCGGCACGGCAGCCGCCGTCGCTGGCGGATCGGCGCTGAACCCGCCGCCGCTCACCTGCACGCTGAACGTGTAGGTGTCGGTCACGTTGCCGGTATTCGTCAGGCGATGCGTGAAGGTTATCACCGTATCGGGCGCGCCGTCGCCGCTCTCGTTCGCCGTAAACAGGAACTGCGGCGCAGGCAGAACAGTCACCGTATCGATCACCGCGTCCGACGCGCCGGTCGTGCTCGCCTGCGCCTGGAACGGATACGCGCCCGCCGGAACCTGCGGCAACTGCGACGGCGTGGTAACAACCAGATCGAAACGGCACGCCGCGCCGGGCGCCAGCCCCGTCAGACAGCCCGCCGGAACCAGGTTCAACGGACCGGCGATGCTCCAGCCAGCCGGCAGACCACTGGCGGTGATGCTGAAGTCGCCCGTAACGTTGCCGACGTTCGTCAGCACATGGGTGAAGGTGACACTCCCTGTCGGCGTGACGCTCTGCGTCTGCCCTGGGGAGAGGCGCACCCCTGGCGCCGCCAGCACATTCACCGTGTCAGTTTGCGTTTGCGACGGCACACCGCCGCCAACGCGCGCACCGGTCACCTGGATCTGTTCGGTTCCGACCGCCTGCCCATCGCGCACCCGCGCCTGCACCACTACCTGCTGCGACGCGCCGCGCCCCAGCGCGAACGAGCCAGACGGCGTGATGACCAGATTCTCCAGACCGCTGCTCAACGTCCCCGTAACCACAAACGTATCCGCTCCATTCCCGGTATTGGTCAGCGTATGCGTGAAGATCGCCGTCGCCCCTGGCGGCAGATTGAGCGTCGGCACAGTCGCCGGGCTGAACGTAAAGCCGGGAACCAGCCCGACGCGCGTGATGCTGGCGGCAGTCGCCAATGCGCCGCCGGTCGCCTGGACGGTCAGCGTCGCCGTGACCAGCGTGCCCGCGTCGGGGATCGGCGCATTCGGAATGGTCACTGTCAGAGTCACCACCCGCGACTCGCTTGCGTTCAGGACGAAGGACGACGAATCGGTCAGGCTTCCGCTCCACGGGCTGCCCTGCGAGAGGGTGAGCGACGGCGTGAAGGTTCCCGCGCTCTGACCGATGTTCGTCACCGTGTGCGTGAACGTGACCGTCTCGCCGGGCAATCCTTCCTTCAGTTGCGAAGCGGGCGCGATCTGCGGCGCAGCGCCCGCCGACGCCGTATCAATCGCCGTCGCCTGGACTGCCGGATTGCCGTTCGACGTCGCCGTGACCGTCACCGTGTAGAGCGACGAACCAGGACCGATGGGAATGTTCAACTGAATCTGCCGTGTACACGACGAGAATGCCGCCAGGTTGACACAATTGCCGCCTATCACGCTCGCCGTCGCACCGTCATTTGGCGACACCACGGCTGTGACTGCAATCGTGTCAGTCCCATTGCCGGCGTTGGTGATCGTATGGGTAAACGTGATCACCTGGGGACGCGCAAATGTTGCAGTCTGGCTGGCCGGTGCAATTGTCACGCCATACACCTGCGCAACCGTCGTGGTGGTGTTGACGGTGCGCTGCGTCGCGCCAACCTGCGCCGTCACGCTGAAGGTATAATTCCCCGCCAGCGCATTCGACGGAACTGCCACAGAAATCGTGAACGTTCCCGACGCTCCGGCATTCAGGTTGAGCGTCGCTGGCGACGGCGCCGACGCCCAGCCAGCCGGGTCGTTGCGCGAGAGATTCACCACAATCGGCGAAGCGCCGGTATTCGTCACCGTGTAGGTGTAGATGACATTCGTGCCTGGATTGACCGGACCGCTCCCCGGCGGGGTGCGCCCCGTCTGCGCAAGGGTGAAATCGGTCTGGCAACTGAACGGCGCCTCGAACATCGTCGGCGTAAACTCCGAGGTATTGCCAGTCTGATCGGTCACTGTCGCCGAGAAGAAGCGGTCGCAGTCGGGCACGGGGACATTGACCGTCGCGCCAGCGGGGGCGCCGTCGAGGAACGCCAGGTAGCGCGGACCTTCGGCGTCATCGCGTGTGGGGCTGGTAAACACCTCGATGCGGCACCCGCCAGCGCCGCAGTTGGCGCCAGCCGGAACCTGCACCTGAAGCGTCGGCGGGCTGCCGCCGGTAATCCCGCTGATCGTCGGCGGCGCCGGCGGGCTGCCGGCGCGGTTGATCCCCTTGCCGCTATTCTCACTTGTTTCCGTCCCGGAGATGCGCACCTGGCTGACGGTCGAGTCGACCATCACCCCGTGTCCGCCGGACGTTCCGCCATTATTGCGCGCCAGATTGCGCAACAGCGTATTACCGTTCGAGTTCACGCCGACCAGAATGCCGTGCAACGCATTATTGGACAGCACATTGCGCGTCGTGTTGACGCCGACGCCGCCGCTGCCGCCAATCGTATTGCCGCTCGTCTGGAGCAACCAGACGCCATACCGGTTGCCAGCCCCGGCAAGACCAATCGTATTGGCGCTGACCTCGTTGCCGGTTGTGAAAGACGACTCGATCTGAATGCCTGTGCCTAATCCGCCGATCGTGTTGCCAATGATGCGGTTATTGTCAGCGCGTAACGTCGAACTGCCGCCGATGATGTAGACGCCAATCGAACTCGCTGACGGATTGGCGCGCAACGGCTGACCAGTGGACGCCACACCGATATAGTTACCAATAACTTCGTTGTTCGAGGTGTTCGGCGTCCCGTCGGAGCGAATCTGCACCGCTACCGGCGTCGATCCCAGCCCATAGGCGATGACATTGGCATCCCCCGGATTCGTGCCGCCAATCCGGCTCCCCGGCGATGTGCTGGATGTCGTGCCGCGGCTGATCCAGATGCTCGCCTGCCCGTTGGCAAACGCATCGTCGGACACCGGCGGCGATACGGTATTGACCCCGATGCGATTGCCCACAACGACGCCATCGCTTGCCAGGCGAATGCCATTCCCAAAATTGTTCGAGATCACATTGTCGCGGATGGTCGTCTGGCGCGCATTGATCTCGACAAAGACGCCATGCCCCAGATTGCCTAAAGAGTCAGTTCCGCTGCGCCCGAACGAAGCGCCATTCGCATTCAAACCGATATAGTTGCCCTGAATAGTTGTGCCAGAAACCCTGCTCGAACTTAGTTGAATGCCATGACCGTTCGGCGACGTGACGCCATTGCCCGCGATGATATTCCGCGCCGCCACGTTCGCGCCGCCGATCAGCGTGTTGCTTGCACCGCCGATATAGATGCCAACGCCGTTGGGCACGCGAGTCGTGGAAGTTCCGCCTTTCGTCGTGCCAATCACGTTGCCGCTGATGACGGTATCGGTCGGGCTGCTTGCAGCGCTGTCGCCAAATACGTAGATGCCATAGGGGTTGGTTCCGGCATCGTGCCCCGAAATGACATTGGCATCGATGATCGTATCGTCCAGGTACTGATAGAGCAACACGCCATACCGCTGATTGCCCGGATCGCCGCTGATTTTCGCAG
>JAUQOW010000035.1:0-356 GCA_030550675.1 Chloroflexota bacterium | reverse complement strand
GCCCGCCAGATTCGTGCCGATCAGGTTGCCGCGGATCACATTACCGCGCCCGTTGTCGTAGGCTGATGCGGTCAGAGAGACATTTGCAGCATTGGGAAGAGATCCGCCATTGCCGGAGATCAGGTTGCCGAGCGCATTATCGCCTGCCGTATCGATGTCGGGACCGGCGCCCGGCGTCGGGTTGCCAATGATGTTGTTCCCGGCATTGCGCACCTGCACGCCAGCGAATCGGTTCGCCGCCGCGCTGACGCCATCTGGCGACGTGCCGAGGTAGCACCCGTGAATGCGGTTATTCGTTGCGCCCGGATCACGGATGAAAATGCCGCTGCCAGTTATGCCCAAAAGATCGAACGCTG
>JAUQOW010000224.1 GCA_030550675.1 Chloroflexota bacterium | reverse complement strand
CCGTGGTCACTGCCGACACGGGTGAAAAAGGCGGTCATGATGAGCTCCTTCGAGTCTGCGATGTGAAACCTGTCTAATCCTCCCAGAACGGTCGCGCCCACCGGCGGCGCACCAGTTCGGCGCGCAGATCGAGCATGGCGGTGTAAGTCGGCAAGGCATAGAGGGTCGCGCCAGGCGGCAACCGCGAAAGCGCAACGTCCAGCGCCGCCGCCAGATCGTCCACAACGGTCATGCGCTCTGGTTCAATCCCCGCATACTTCAGCCGCACCGCCATATCCGCTGCGCGCGTCCCGCCGACCGTCGCATGCGCCACACCCCTTGCCAGGCGCTCGAATTCCGCATCCCACAGCCACGAAACATCCGTGCCATCGGCATGGCGGTCGTTGATCAGGATGAGGAGATGGAGGGTTGAACGTTGAACGTTGAACGTTGAACGTTCAACGTTCAACGCATCCGTCAGCATACGAATGGTCTCAGTAGCGCCGACGGGGTTTTTGATCAGGGCGATCAGTAGCGGGCGCCCGCCCGCATCGACCCGCTCAATGCGTCCGAAGGCGGCGTCGAATCGTTCAAGCGTGGCGCGAATGCGCGGCGCCTGAACGCCAAGTTCCCGACAGGCTGCGACTGCTGCCAGAGCGTTGATCGCGTTGTACAGACCCGGAAGGGGTGCATGCAGCTCCATCGCGCCTCCGGGAAAGGTCAGATAGAGAGTTGCGGTTTCTGCGCCGTGAAGGTCCAGCCGTTCCAGAGCATAGTCCGGCGTTGGGCGCGCCGCGCCGCATGCGTCGCAGCGATAATGCCCGACGTGCGCGTAGAACAGCGCTTCGTAGCGGTACGGCGCGCCGCAGCGCCGACAAAACCGGGCGTCGCCGATCTGCGCCGCCGCGCCTGAAGCATGCCGCAGATCGTTGAGACCATAATAGCGCACCTTCGCTGACAACCCCTCCCCAAGCGCCGCAACCGCCGGATCGTCGGCATTGAGCAGCACGGTCGTTGTGGCGGGAAGGCGTTCCAGCGCGGACCGCCATCCTTTCGCCACGGCATCCACCTCGCCGTAGCGGTCGAGTTGATCGCGGAACAGATTGTGCAGCACAACCAGGCGCGGCGAGGTTTCCGCCGCTATGCCCGGAAAGGCGGCTTCATCGGTTTCAAACAAACCGATACGTGCGCATGTGCGCCCATTCAGCGATGCGCCTGCCAGCGCCGTCGCTGTCACGCCGCTGATCAGGTTGGCGCCAGCGCGATTGTGGAGGGGAGCGCGTCCATCGTCCGCCAGGGTCGCCGCAATCATGCGGGTGGTGGTGGTTTTGCCGTTAGTGCCGGAAACCAGCGCCACTCCCTGCGGCAACATCGCAGCCAGTTTCCGCAGCGCCTGCGGATCGATGCGCCGCGCAACGACGCCAGGGAGCGTCGTGCCGCCGCCGCGCCGCAACACACGACTGGCGATGCCCGCCGATTTCCCGACGGCGACCGCTAGCAACAGTCGGAGATCAATCATGGGTGCGCAAACGGGCTACTTTCCGGTCAATCCGTGGCGCGCCGCCACGACTTCGGCAATGATGCTGACCGCAATCTCCTCCGGGGAATCTGACCCGATCTTCAGACCGATGGGGGCGTGCAGGCGCGCCAGTTGCTCTTCCGGCACCCCATCGGCGCGCAGGCGCTCCAGGCGTTTGGCGTGCGTCCGGGGGCTTCCCAGCGCACCGACATAGCGCGCTGGCGAGGGCAGCGCCACTTTGAGCGCCGGATCGTCCAGCTTCGGGTCGTGGGTCAACAACACCACAAAACTGTTGCTCGTCAGGCGTCCGGGCAGCACTTCATCGGGCCAGGCATGGATCAGTTCATCGGCATGCGCGAATCGCTCAGGAGTGGCGAACGCGCTGCGCGCATCGATCACCACCGTGCGAAAGCCAAGCGTTTTGGCAAACGTCACCAGCGGAATGGCAATATGCACCGCACCGACAATGAACATCGTCGGCGGCGGCGGATAGGTTTCGATAAAGACCTGCACCTCGCCATCGGCGACGGTGTAGGTGCGAATGCCGCTTTCGGCGCGCAGCAGCATCGCCAGCGCATCGCGCTCCACTGCTTCATTGAGCGCGGGATCGCCCAGCGTGCCAAGCGACGCTTCACCGGGGCGCGCCAGCAGTTTAGCGCCGATCTGTCCTGCTCCATCGACAATCGTCGCCATCGCCGCCGGTTGTTCAGCGGCGAGGCAGGACTTGAGGGTGTTATACAGTATTGTCATCGCGTTTCCCGTTCTGACGCAAAGTAGCGCATGGGCATGGAGTATTGCTTGCGCATCTTTGCGCCTTCGCGTCTTCGCGTCAACCTTGTGAGAAATGATAAAGCGCAAGGCGGCTGCGCAATCGATGTTCACCAGTCCAGCGGTTCGACGAACACATCGATCACGCCGCCGCATGCCAGCCCGACATCCCAGGCGTCATCGTCGGCGACGCCGAAATGCAACAACTGCGCTTTGCCGGTGCGTATCGCTTCCTGGCAGGCGTCGAAGACCGCCCCTTCGATGCATCCGCCGCTGACCGAGCCAGCCATTGCGCCGCTTGACGAAACCGCCATTTTTGCGCCAACCCCGCGCGGCGCGGAACCGAGCGTCTTCACTACCGTGGCAATCGCCACACGCTCGCCGCGCGCGCGCCATTGCTCGATTGCAGGAAGAACGTCTTTCATAGACATGCCTCACAAAAACGAATCAGCGCAGCGTTTCGCTCAACGTTGTCGGCTCTAACCCAATGGCGCGCAGGCGATCAATAATGCCAGGCAACATCCTCGCCGTCGCCGGACGGCCGTGCATCAGCAGAATCCCCCCTGTCGCCCGTGCTGGATCGGCTGTTGCGCGGTCGAGCCATGCCGGAATCGCCCGATCATCGGCGCTCCAATGGTACGGGATGTATCCTTCCGCTGCAACCGCAGCAACCGCCTGCGCGGTATAGGCGCCATACGGAAAACGAAAGTGCGGTCGCGTGCTGCGACCGGTGTTCTCCTGAACGATCCGCTCGGTCTCGCGCAATTCGTTCGCCATGCCATCGATGCCGATTCTGGAAAAATAGGGATGCGTGAGCGAATGATTGGCAATCTCATGTCCCTCGGCGACAATTGCGCGCGCCGCGTCCGGGAAACGCTTGACCCAGTTCCCTGTGACGAAGAACGTCCCTTTGACGTTACGCTGTCGCAACGCTTCCAGGATGGCATAGAGCGTCGTATCGTCAATTTCAATATCGAAGGTCAGCGCCACCCTGCCAGATGCCGGGTTGCCGCGGCGCACCGGCTCGGTCAGCCCAAATGCCGGTTCTCCGGCGCGGAACAGCGGGACCGCCAGCGCCCGTTCGGGTCGCAATGGCGCTGCGGGATCGATTGCGTTCAAGGCGGCAATTGCTGCAGCGTCGCTCCCCAACCGCGCTGCGATGCCATCCAGCGTTTCACCGGCAGCGACAAGATGAACTGTATACCCGATAGGCGTCGGCAGCGGCGTGGGCGAAGGAAGGGGCAACAGCGTCGGCGTCGCTGATGGCTCAATGAACGGCATGCGAACCGGCAGAAACGCCGGAAGCCTGGCGGTCGGCGCCGCTTCCATGTGCGCCGTCGGCGGCGCAGTCTGAATCGCAAGGGTTTCATCAGACAGTGCGCGCCCTGGCAGGCGGAACAGGTGTCCGCCAAGGATCAACGCAACGCCGACGGCGACTGCTGCAACGAAGGGCAGCGGCTGAGTCATCGAATGCGGGCGCGCGGCGCGGCGCGGCAAAGGTTGGAACAGCACGCCAGTCTCAGGCGCAATCCGCAGCACCGGCGCGCCCCAATGGTCGCCGGTCCGCGCCAGCGCCGCGCGCCCGACCGTTGCCGCGAGATCGACTGGCGCCCCCAGCGCCAGTTGTTCATAGCAGAGCGCCGCAAACTGCGCCGCCTCGCCCGCAGGCAGCGGCGCGCTGAACGCAATTGTGGCGGGCAGGCGCTCGTCGATCAGCAACGCGGCGCAGAGCATAGGAGCGATGTCGAGCATCCGCCCATTACCCTCGCTGCCAGTCAGCGTTACCAGCCGCAGGTCCGCCGCACCCGCCAGCAGATCAATCAGGTCGCCAGCGTCGATCATAGCGCCAAGGTCGAGTTCGAGCCGCTGGTTGGGCGCCAGGATGACGTGCGCCGCCATGTGCAGCACGTGCGGCGCATCTTCCGCCAGCGCCCGTTGCAGGGTCGCTGGCGCGGCGTCTGATAGAGTCCGCAGGTCGATCCGACCGGCGCGAACGCCGGGCGTCAGCGCGCGTTCGAGAGCATCCAGGCAGTGCCCGTTGCCAGGCGAGGCAACCGCCAGCACGCGCAGCGGCTCGCGCAGGGACAGCGGCGGCGGCGGCGGGACGCACCTCCCTGCCCGCACCAGCGTGTAATCAGCGCGCAGCGCCGGCGTCCAGACATTCGCGCTGCCCAGCGACAGGTATTCCCAGGGCAGCGCCGCAAGTTCGGGCGCGTTGATCTGCAACCGCACCTGAAGGCGAACGCCATCCGCAGCAGCGGTGCGCGCAGCGTTGAGCAGGAGCGCGCGAACCGCTGGCGTGAACAGCGCCCGCCCCAGCGCCCGCCCGACTGCCGCAACATCCTCAATCTGCCGCGCGCCAGCGTGGAGCGCCCGATACCCCAGGTCGAGCAGCGGGTCCGCCAGGTGCAACTCCGACGCCACAGCGCGTCCGTTGACGCTCGCCTGCACCGGGCAATGCCCGGCGCCATCGAAGGGTCCAACGGCGATGTGAAAGACAACAATTGGCGTGGCTTTGATCGCTGATTGGTCCGAGGCTGACTGCATGGTTCCTCGCGCCTGGATGCTCGCCTGCCAGTACAATTGTACCATAGTGATGGGACGCCTTCGGCGCGTCTGGACTGATAGAGTCATCTGTTTGTTCCCGTAGGGGCAGGCCCCTGTGCCTGCCTGCCGCGCGCTTTCCCCCAAGACCTTTGAGGTCGCGGCGAGACGCTTCCAGAGGACGAGACCCTTGCCGCCTGTAACCTGCAACCTTCCCGCCTTCAAACTTTGTGGGCGCCCACAGGGGGGCGCCCCTACGGTATTCCTTGCCTGCAACCCTTCCCCCAAGACCTTTGAGGTCGCAGCGAGACGCCTTCAGAGGACGAGACCCTCGCTGCTCGCAATAACCCTTGACGCAACGACATCGGTGGCGCAGACCTCAAAGATCGGGGAGGTTTTCCACTCTCCCGCATGCAACGTGCAATGATCGCACGGGCGCACCGCTGGCGCGCCCCTACCGTTCTCCGTCCCACATTCAACGTGCAACGTTCCCACCTTCAACCTTCAACCTTCAACCTCCCCCGCGCCCTGACCATCGCCTCGTACTCGCGCTTCGTCCGGCGTGCGACCACGGGCCAGTCGAAGGTCGCGCGCACGATGCGGACGCTTTCTTCGCCCCAGGCTGCCCATCGGTCGCGTTGATCCAGCGCCAACCGGATTTTTGCCGCCAGATCATCAGCGTCGCCGGGGCGCGCCAGGTAGCCGTTGCGCCCGTCGAACACCTTGTCGGGGATGCCGCCAGCCGCCGATGCCACAATCGGACGGCGATGGATCATGGCTTCCAGCGTGACCAGCGATGAGCCTTCGTAGAGCGTTGGATGAACAACAAGATCGACCTCTTCGTAGAGATTGTGCAGTTCAGCGTCGTTGAGCCGTCCCACGAATGTCACGTGGTCGAGGATGCCAGCCCGTTGCGCTTGACTCTCCAGGGTGCGGCGTTCCTTCCCCTCGCCGACCAGCAGCCAGCGCCAGCGTGACGGCAGACGCTCCCGCAGCCGGACGAGCGCTTCGATCAGGACGTGATACCCTTTGTTACGCTCCAGTCGCCCGACGCTGAGGATCGTCAGGTCCGCCTCATCGAGACGCAGCCGCTGGCGCAACGCAGCGCGCGCAGCGTCGTTGACCGGCGCCAGGCACTCGTCGGCGTCGATGGCGCTGGGGACGACCACGACCTTCGCCGGATCAACTCCCAGATAGCGCGGCAGGTCATCCTGCGTGCAGGCGTCGGTGGCGATGGCGCGGTCGGCGCAGCGCGTTCCATAGGAGTAGAGGGCGCGAAAGGGCGCATACGCCAGCCATTTGCGCCAGTCGGGGGTGCGGTACTCTTCCAGCCCGTGCGGGTTAGCGATGAACGGCACGCGGCGCAGCAACGGATCACGGACGCGGATCCAGCCATAGCCAAATGCGCACAATCCCTGCGCGTGAACGATGTCATACGCGCCGCGCCGCGTCGCCGCCGCCGCCATTCGTCCCAGTCGCCAGGAATACCACGGGTAGTTGATCTGTCGTCCCAGGATCGAATTGGGACGCAACACCGGTGAGGTGTAATCGTAGCGCAGCGTGATGACCCGCTCGATGCCGGGGAGAACGTCAACGTATGGATTAGCAGTGCGCTCCAGATTATGCTCAGGTGCGCCGTTGCGCGGAGTCTGCACATAGAGCGTCACCCGCACGCCAAGCCGCGCCAGATGCGTCGTCAGGTGGAATACGTGACGTTCAATGCCGCCAAAACCGTGGAGCGGAAACACAACCCGCGCCAGCATAGCCACGCGCAGCGCATCGGGCGGAAACGAGTCGTTCATCACATCCCGCCTCACCCTTCGTCTACGTCAACCCACGCGCCACCGGCTGCGGCGCTCCGCCGCGCTGCGCCGATCACGCGATCCACTCGCAGCCCATCGGTCAGACCCGGTTCCGGCGCGGCGCCACGGTGCAGGGCGCTGACGAATGACGCAAGCGACGCCAGGCGCCACTGCAACGTCCCTCCCGGCGTCTCTGGCGACGGCAACGCTGCCGGCGGCGTCGTCCGGCTGAGGGTGGCAATCCGGCGTCCACCTATGTCGCCGGTTCCCCCGGCGATCTCTAATCCGTTGGGATCGCGGGTGTCGAAGATCAGCGCGCCATTGTTACCATATGCTTCGATGCGGATGTCATCGCCAGCGCCGGGGACCATTTTCGAGACCTCGATGGTTCCGTAGCCGCCGCTGACCAGTTCGAGCGACAGCCAGGCGACGTCATCCCCTTCAACTGGCGTGGGGGCGCCATCAGCGCCTGGGCGCTCGGTGATAATCGTGGCGGTGCGCGCCGACACAGCGCGGATCGGACCGAGCAGATGAAGGGTCAGGTCGATCAGATGCGATCCAAGATCGGCAAGCACGCCGCTTCCCGGTCCGCTGAAACGCCATGAGATGGCGCGATCGCGGCGCAGGTTGCTGCTGCGGTAGTAGCGCAGATGGAACCCGCGCGCCTCGCCGATCAATCCGTCAGCCACACGGCGGCGCGCTTCCTGGATCGCCGGAGCGAAGCGCAGATGAAAGTTCACGCCGCCGGGCAATCCGCGCGCCTGCGCTAATTCGACGATGCGCGCCGATTCGTCCGGTGTTGCGCCAAGCGGTTTTTCGCAGAAGAGCGCTTTTCCCGCTGCGAGCGCCGCCTCTGCGATTCGTGCGTGGTCGCCGGTTGGCGCGCAGCAATCCACGACCGTCACCGATGGATGCGCCAGCAATTCAGCCAGATCGGTGGTCGTCACTACGTCCTCGCCGAGTTCGCGCCGCGCCTGCTCCGCCGACGCAGCGCTGGCGGTTGCAACGCCAACCACACGCACCCGTCCCGCCAGTTCAGGGTACGCCAGCGGCAACATCCGATAGCAGAGCGCGTGCATGCGCCCAATGCCGCCGTAGCCGACCAATCCAACGCCGATGTCTGCTGCCATAGGTTAACTTCTATCGAACGGCGGCGCTCCCGCGCGCGCCAGGCGCT
>JAUQOW010000034.1 GCA_030550675.1 Chloroflexota bacterium | reverse complement strand
GCTTGCCCGGCAAATCCTTGCGATGGAGGCGAAACCGATACCCCATGCGATGCACCAGCGAGCGCACCAGGCGTTCCGGTGACGTGTTTTCGCCGCGAACCTTCGCCATAATGCGGCTGCGCTCTTCGGGCTGAAAGACATCCGGCATGGCTTATCGCGCTCGTTTGATCGCAGTCCACTTCGAATCGGCGACGATGGCGCCGCCTCGCTTCCAGATGGTTCGTCGTTCAACATTGGGACCTGACATTTGCACTTCAATGCTGATTTCGACAACATCCTGAGCCTTGCACTGGAATACATCGTAGAGTATTTTTAGAAACTTAACGTCATCAATCTGCCAGCACTGCGGGTTAGGATTGTTACGTACATCGGGTATGGTTCTGGGGAAAAGATACAGACACGGAGGAGGAACCTGAAAGCCATCGATTTCGGTAGCACGTTCAGGCTTTTCATCCAGCTTGGGGCAGACGCGACCTTTCGTTCCGCAAAGCATATCCCAGATAATTAAGCCATCCACCCGCTCTTTCCTATGAATGATTTCTGCACTTAGCCGCGTGTGTATGCCTGACCAGGCGTTATGTCGAGGGTCTGAGCCGGGATTCTGACAGAGCGACCAGATGACAAGCTCATCTGCATTTGCGGGACGCTGAAAAATATTGGTATTGTTTCCGTCGAGGCAGCCTTTTGCCTCAATGACACAGATACGATTGTCGATGCGAACTTCGTAGTCATGGCGCTCGCCTGAACCGCTAAATGTCCAATCCGTTATCTTGCCTTGCTTCTTCAAATAATCGAGGACCGTCTCGACGAAACTGCGCTTTTCGTGTATCGTGGCCGCCTGTGTCCCGCGCAGACGTTCAATAGCCGCTCGAAAGAGACCAGATCGCCAGAACTCTTCCTTATTCATGCCATGGCGTCCAATCAGATGCGCCTGCGCTTTCAGCGCTTCGACATAGTCATCCATCAGATCTTTTGTATCCCTGGATAATTCACAGAGAATGACCAGCGGACGCGCTGACATGAACTGAAGCCTCCTCGATCTGCGCGATAGACATCGCCAGCGGGCGCAGAATATGTTCTTCAAGCCACGCGACGACCGGCACGACAACCGCGTCGCCCATCACATGGTACCCATCATTATACCGTTCCGGCAACCAGTAACTGTCGGGCAAGCCCATCAACCGCGCCGCTTCGCGCACCGAAAGCAGGCGCGAGCGGACGACATCTCCCTCGACTACCAGAATCGTCTGCCGGCTCGAACCGCCAGCCGGCGTCCGCAGACACCCGCTGACGCCGTCGAACCGCACCTCCGCACGCTGGCGCTTGACTCCATCCTGAACGCGCGTTCGCCTGTAGATCGTTCCAATGTGCAGACGACCGGTCAACTGCGCATGACGCACTTTGGCAAGATTGACCGGAGACATCAGCGACAGGAGACGCTGCGTTTCTTCAGGGCTATGCCAGGAGACGCCAACCGGTTCAAGGTCGATCACATCGTGAAGACCGCGCGGCGCCCGTTCAGGCGAAGGAAGGTTCCACCAGATCCACGCATCGCGTGTGGAGGGCGCGAGATGACGGTAAGCGCGAACAACCGGGAACGGATGCCACGTTGCGTGCGGCGTAGGGGTGGTCAACGAGTTCGGGATGGTCACATCGTCCTTGACGGCGACGATGAAGAGCCGTGGCCGCGATTGAGGAACAAAATGCGCGGCGTCCATGACCATCGCTCCCAGTCGGTATCCCTGCGCGGTCATCACGGCGACCAGCTCCTGAAAATCGCGTCCCTGGCTTGCGGTGAGCAGCCCTACGACGTTTTCAATCGCAATGATGGGCACTGCGCGCCCTTCCAGGTCGAGCGCAGCGATCAGGTTCCAGAAGGACCAGAACGTGCCGCTGCGTTCGGCGCGCAGCCCGCCGCCCTTCCCCGCGAGCGACAGATCCTGACAGGGGAACGACGCCCACGCCAGCAGCGCGCGACCCGGCAGCATATCCGTCGTCACGCGATGAATATCCTCAACGATCAGCTCCGGCGCGCCGGAGAAGTTGCGGCGGTACACCTCCGCCTTCTTTTCGTCGATGTCGTTGGCGAACAGGCAGGTCCACTGCGGTCCCAGACCGAGTCGCGCAAGGCCGCCGCCGGCAAAGAATTCGTAGAAGGTCAGGCTGATCATGATCGGCGCTCACCGAAAACAAATACGAAACCGTGTAGATATCCTAACACATGTTCTGCTTGTGCACAACGACGTGTGATAGCCCGTTTGTACCACGTTCGCGATCAAACGTCAAGAGCAACCGACCGGAGGAGCGCGGTCTTGGTCAGGAATCGCTCGTATCGCTGCGGGCTGATGAGGATTAAGAATAAAATCCGGTAGACCTGTGCCGCCCGGTCGCATATTCTCTGCGCTACGGGCTAAAGCCCTCGCTCAATGCATGGAAGCCCCTGTGGGGCTGGCGCGATTGCTGCCAGGGCTTCAGCCTGCCGCGCTGGAATGTCTGATGGAAATGAATAGCAGGAGAATGCCCATCACTCGTTACTTACCACTCATCACTCGTCACTCATTACTCATCACTCGTCACTTACCACTCATCACCCGTCGCTCATCACTCTATTCTTTTGACGCGCGGCGCACTCGACTCAACCCAAACATCTCCAGCAGACGTTGCCATCCCTGACGCATCTGCTGGAATGTCGGCGCGGCTTTGAGTTGCCATGCGCCCACGATGCCGTAGGGGAGGAAGAGGACGATCAACACGTAGATGGCGCCATTGATGAAACTGGCGCTCTCCCCCAGGTAGCGGCGCAGCCCGAAATCGAGCAACCGGAAGATCACTGCGCCGACCAGCGCGCCGTTGAGCGTTCCCACGCCGCCAATCAGGATGATGAGCAGCGCCGTGACGGTGAACCCCAGTCCAGCCGTGTCGGGGCTGACGATTGGCTGATAGATCGTGTGGAGCGCGCCAGCGATCGCTGCCGTGATCGACGAGAGGGTCAGCGCTGTGAGTTTGAACAGAAACGTGTTGTACCCCAGCATCTGCGCCCGCCCCTCATTCTCGCGGATCGCCTTGCATACCCGTCCCGTCGGCGAATCGACGAACCGGCGGTAGAGCAGATAAAACAGGACCAGGATCGTCAGCGCGACAAAATACAGGCGCAGACGCTCCGTCGCCGGGCTGATGAAGTCCGGGACGATCACGCCCTGTAACCCTACGTCTGCGCCGGTATAATCGCCCAGTTCGCGCGACATGATCACAATATGGAACACGCTGGACATCCCCAACGTGACCAGCGCAAACGTGATGCCCTTCACGCGCGGCAGCACGATGCCAAACAGCAGCGCCTGCACAACGGCTGCCAGCATCAGCAACCCAAACGTTTGCCACAGGTTCAGCCCGAAACTCTTGATCGCAATGCCGGTCAGGTAAGCGCCGACGGCGAAGAACATGCTGTGCCCAAATGACAGCAGACCGGTAAAGCCAAAGATCAGGTCGTAACTCAGAGCGTACAACGCCAGAATAAAAATCTCAATCGCAAGCCCCTGGACGAATTTCGACGCACCGCTGCGGTTCGACCATACTTCCAGCGGCGACGCGCCCTCGAATACGCCGACGATGAACGGCAGGAGAATCAGCGTCACCAGGCTGATCAGAGCAATTCGATGCTGTTGCACAAAGGAAGGAGCGGACGGGGTCATCGTTTATTCCTTCCTGCCAAGCAGACCGTTGGGCAAAATGAGCAAAATAATCACCATGAGCAGAATAGTGGATGCCGGAACCAGCGGCGGCGAGGGCTTGAACACGATCTCAGTAAACGGGATGGCAATGCCGATCTGCCCGTATTTGATGATGAACTGTTGCAGCATTCCAACCAGCAGCGAACCAATCGCCGCGCCGGGGTAACTGGTCAACCCGCCGATCGCCAGCGCAATCAGCGCATTGAGCAGAAAACTTTCGCCCATGGTGTTGGACAGCCCGATTGACGGCGCGGCAAGCACGCCTCCCAGCGCCGCCAGCCCGACACCCAGCGCAAACACCAGGGTGAACACCCGCCGCACATTGATCCCCAGCGCCTCGACCATCTCCCGATCCTGCACGCCAGCGCGAATGATCATGCCGAGGCGGGTGCGCTTGAGCAACAACCAGACCGCGATCAGCACCACCAGCCCGACCAGGGGCACGAAGATCTCATTGTAGACGCGAATGCGTCCTCCCTGAAAGATCATCGTCGAACACCCATTCTGTAGCGCCAGCCAGAGCGACTCCGCCGGGCATCCCTCGCCGCTTCCGGCGAACAGCGCTGGTTTGGGCATCGTGAATTCGGGACGTCCCCAGATCGCGCGCACCATCTCGATCCCAATCGCGCTCAGTCCCAGCGTCAGCATCAACTGATAGATCGGGCGCACATACAGCGGTCGGATCAGCGTTATCTCCATCAGCGCGCCAAGCCCCATCCCGCTCAGCACCGCCACCAGCACAGCAATCAGAAATAACCAGTTGGTATCCAGCGCAAACAGCCACGCCGTCAGCGGCTCATTGACGGCGAACACGACCATCCCCCCGATGACGAGACCGGCGAAGGGCGCAACACTGCGCCACGTCACCCGGGACTGTGCGTGGGTCTCGCTTCGCCCCAGCAGCGTCATGCCAAACGCCACCAGCATACTCGCCAGGATCAACCCGCCGAACGCAACCAGCGGCGAAGCGTCGCCGAATGTGGCATGCGCCGGGATCACCCGCTGCCCCTGCCCGGCGAGGAAGGAAAATGTGACCGGACTTTCGGCGTAGTTTTCCAGGCTCCAGGACGCAATCGGGTAGCCGCGCATGACGCCGAAGCCAATCAGCGCGCCGGGCGCAATCGCCAGCCACGGCGCCGTCCGCCCCCACGCGCCGGACGGCGGTACGCGCCGCGCCAGGATCGCCCACACATCCCGCAGCGTAAACCCGCTCACGATCAACGCAAGCGGCGTCAACACATCCACAAACGTATCGGGGCGCACATACACCGTCCAGCCGATGTAAGCGCCGATCATGAAGAGCGTACCGTGCGCCAGGTTGAGCACGTCCAGCAATCCAAAAATCAGCGAGAAGCCGGACGCCACCAGGAACGTCAGCGCCCCCACCGCCAGACCGCGCAGCAGCGTGATCACGAAATCCTGCTGACTCATGCCGCTCGCGGCAGCGGCAAACAGCGCCAGCATAACCGCCAGAGTGAGGATCAACACCAGGTTTTTGCGCAGAAGCGTCGCCATCTTTGCCATGAGCCGCCTCTCAAGCCGCCCCTAAATAGCGGTGAATCGCCGCTCTGTCGTTCACCAGGTCCTGCATGCGCCCGCTCTTCACCGAGCGCCCCTCTTCAATGATAACGTAATGCTCCGCCAGTTGACTCGCCACCAGAAAATTCTGTTCCACCAGAATCACAGTGCTGTCGGCAGCCAGTTGCCGGATTGCGCTCATCAACCCCTCGATGACGACCGGCGCCAGCCCCTCGCTTGGCTCATCGATCAACAGCAGACGGTTATCCGCCACCAGCGCCCGCGCGATCGCCAGCATCTGCTGCTGCCCGCCCGACAGATTCGTGCCGCGCAGATGGATCAATCGCTTGAGATCGGGGAAGAGCGAGAAGATCATCTCCTGCTTGCGGGCATAATCCCCTTTCTTGCGTTCAGCGATTTTCAGGTTCTCTTCGACGGTAAGATCGCGGAAAATGGCGCGATGCTCCGGCACAAAACCAATCCCCAGCGCAGCGATCTCGAAAGGACGCTTCCCATCAATCCGGCGCCCTTCAAAGCGGATTTCGCCTGCGCGCGGCGGCGTCAGTCCCATAATTGTCTTGAGGGTCGTGGTCTTGCCCGCCCCATTCCGCCCCAGCAGCGCGGTAATGGCGCCATGCGGCGCGGTGAAACTCACCCCCTGCAAGATATGGTACTGCCCGATAAACGTGTGAATGTCGCGGAGTTCGAGGATCGGCGTCATCGGCTCAGGTCAGGATTCAATCGGTACAACCCGCCCAGATAGGCGGTCTGCACTGCTTCGTTCGCCGCGATGTCGGCAGGCGTTCCTTCCGCCAGCACTCGCCCCTGGTGCATGACAGTAATGGTATCAGAGACGCTCATGACAACATTCATGTTGTGCTCTACCAGCATCACAGTTTTGTTGCCGCTGCTCTGAATCTCCCGGATGAGCGCAATCAGTTCGGGCACCTGCTCGGCAGCCATGCCCGCCGTCGGTTCATCGAGCAGCAGCACCTCCGGGTCCGGAGCAAGGATCATGCCCAGCTCCAGTTTGCGCTGATCGCCGTGCGGCAGGGTGCGGGCAGGCGCGAAGGCGCGCTCTTTCAGACCAACCTTCTCAATCACCTCCCAGGTGCGCGCCTCATACTGTTTGAAATGCGACGCCGGACGCCAGAAGCGAAAATTGTCCCTGCCCGTCGCCTGCGCCGCCAGACGAATATTCTCGAAAACGGTGAGGTTGGGAAAAATGTTGGTAATCTGAAACGACCGACCAATACCGCAATGGATCGTGCGATGGACCGGCTGGCGCGTAATGTCGCGCCCCTTGAACAGCACCTGCCCGCTGGTCGGTTCCAGATTGCCGCTCAACAGGTTGAAGAACGTTGTCTTTCCGGCGCCATTGGGTCCAATAATCGCGTGGAGCGAATGCCTGCGCACTTTGATGCTCACATTGTCCACCGCCACCAGTGCGCCGAAGGCTTTGGTCAGGCTTCGGGTTTCGAGAATGACATCAGTGTCCATGGCGCCATCACGACCTGCCTGCAAAAGTTCAGTGAAGCCATTGTACCGCGATCGCGGGTCATTGATGCTCAAACAAAACCTGGACAAGCCTGCACCGTTGAAGCGGTTGGCGTGGGTTGAGCCTGTCGAAGCCCGCGCCAACCGCGAGATAGTCAACGCTGGCAAGATGGTTCAACAGGCGCCAGTGCGCCCGATGTGCAGCGGTCAATTCCGCGCACTCGCCGGCGCCTGGCGGATCACATGACCACCGCCGTTACTTGCCGCTCAGACTGCCATAGGGCAGGTTGCCGCACCGCTCTTTGAGATTTTCGGGAAGCAGGCAGGGCGGCTCTGGACGATTCGTGGCGACGTACTCATAGAACTTCGCGTCCGGGTCAGTCAGGTTCGTCAGTTTGAGAATGTACATATCCTGGATGGCGACGTGGTCCTCTGGTCGAATATACACCGTCCCCTTCGGTCCTTCGAACGATATGCCCTCCATCGCCTTGATCAACGCCTCGCCGCTGACATCGCCCCCGGTCTTGCGCAGCGCCTCGACCAGCAGGATCGCGGCATTCATGCCGTCGGCGTCGAAAATATCGGGGTTGACGCCATAGCGCGGCTTCGTGTTGGCGACAAGAAAATCATTGGCAGGATTCTTGGGAGCGGTGTAATGGTAAACGATGCCGCTGGTTGAACCAATGGCGCCGCTAAAGAAGACCGGCATCAAGGCATTGTCGATGAACGCGGACGCCAGGCTCATCTTCTCGTTCACGCCGAGGTCGTTCGCCGCCTGGAAGAGCGGCACAAAGCCGGAACCCGCCCAGGTGACGATGTAGGCTTCCGCGCCCGAGTTGAGAATCCGCTCCATGTACGGCGTAAAGTCAGTGGTGTCGGCAGGAGCGAAAATGTCGTCGACCACGAACTCGCCCCCCAACACCCCGCACGCATCGCGGAACGCCGCCGCCGATCCGCGCCCGAAGGCGTAATCCGGGGCAATCTGCACAAACTTCTTATACTGCTTCGTCAGGTACGTGCAGACGTTCATAGCGTCCTGATAATTGTTGCGACTGACGCGGAAGGTGTAGATGTTGAAATCCTTGCCGGTAATGTCATTGGCGGCGGCAGGCGCCACAATGAGCGGGATCTTGTTTTCAAGGGCGATGCCCTGCAGCGTAGCGGTCGCGCCCGAAGAGACGGTGCCAACCAGAATGTTGACCTTGTTGACATCGATCAATTCACGGGCGATGGTGGCGGTGTTCTGCGGATTGCTCGCGTCGTCGCGCACAAAAATCTGAATCTCGCAGTCATCCACCTTGAAAGTGTTCTCCTTCGTGGTATTGAAGTCGAACTTCTCGCCAGCCGAACCGGGCGCGCCAGCCATGTACTCCATGCCAAGCATGAATGAGCGCAGAATATGCGCACCATAGATTGCAAGCGATCCAGAGGCATCTGTAATCAATCCCACCTTCACCGGTTCGGCGCATGTCAGGCGTGTGGCGACCGCTTCTCTGGTCGGTTCGGGAGTCGGCGCAGGCGTTGCCGGTTGCGTCGGTTCAGGAGTTGGAGCAGGCGCGGCAGGTTGGGTCGGCGCCGGGGTTGGGGTTGCGGGAGCGCCGCATGCCGCCAGGATCAGAGCAGCAAGCAGGGTCAGGACTGCGATCAGGCGAGCAGGTTTCATCGTGACCTCCTCACATAGAAGCTTTTTGCCAAAAGGAATGCACAGCGCGCAGAATGCAGAGGATTGCGCGCTGAGGCTCCCTGACGTTGTGATGCGGCAGAATAAACGGAGCAGTGTTGCGCCAGAGGGCGTCGCCTACTGCTTCCGCGCCATTCTTCCCACACGCGCCGAGCGAAGGCGCATGCGCAGGTCAGGCAAACGAAAGCGTTGGCGCAACAATTCACAGTGGCGGAAGCGTATCGCACGCCAGCGTGCATCATGCAATAAGCATCATCTACAGACGAGGGCGGACACAGATGGTGAGCAGACTGACAAACTTACAGCGTAGTTGAGCGTAGCGCACGGCAGTTACAGATCGGTTACAGGAAGAAGAACGAGCGTTCGATGCGTCTATTCCCGCTCATAGCACAGGCTGGCGCGCGCAATATGTTCCAATGTTGTGCTGAGGCGCGCCTCAAGGCGGCGTACTGCGTCTCATCAAGAACGCCGGTGAGCTGGTTGCTGCGCGCTGGCGCGAGATCCTGCGCCAGCGCGACGACCGCCGGTTCGCACGCAGCTGTTGCGTGCCGCCAGGCGGAGGCATAGTCATCGAGAGCGAAAGGTTGATCCGCCAGCGTCTCCGGAGCTTCAGCCACGAGACGAAGAGGTCGACGAACGGACCCGGTTTCAGAATCAGGTGCAGACCAGGCAAGCGGCACAGATGCACGAAACGCACCAGATTGCGCTGCGGATCGTTTGCGCCGGTAAAGTCGAATACGCCAGATTGCGGCTTGTGCCAGCCCCAGGGGACACACGTCGAGATCGTATTGGCGCCCATTCGCCGCAGGCGCACCAGCAACAACAGCCAGTTGTCAGGCGGAGTGCGAAAAGAATGCAGTTCGGCAGCCGGAACCGGCGTGCCGTCCGATGCGGAGGAACCGCTCACCCGGAATGCTCCGTTGCGCGTTTTCGCTTACGTTTCGGGGTTGTTATGACGCGCCCCTGCAAGATCGCGCGCAAGATAGTACGTCATACTGTGGAGGATGGCGACCGGATCAATGTAACGTACCCAAACGCCTTCGGGCACCTGGAGCACCGTTGGCGCGTAACTCAGAATGGCGCGCACGCCCGCCATGACCAGACGATCCGCCACTTGCTGCGCGCTGCGCGCCGGAACTGCAATAATGGCCATCCGAATGCCCTGCTCGCGGATGACCCTTTCTGCTTCCTCAAAACTCTGGACGGTCATCCCATCGATGACCTTGCCAATCTTTGCCGGATTGCTGTCGAACAACCCGGCGATTCGGATACCCTGCTGACGGAAGCCTTCGTATCGGGCAATCGCTTCGCCAAGATGCCCGATGCCAACGAGCGCCACGGGCCATTCCTGCGTTAACCCAAGGATGTCCTCGATCTGCTGAAGCAACTTGCGCACATCGTAGCCGATGCCCTGTTTCCCGAACTCGCCGAAGTAGGAGAGATCTTTGCGGATCTGTGCGGCAGTGACGTTGATGCGATCACCAAGTTCCTGCGAGGAGACGGACTCAATACCTTCCTGGAGAAGATAGCGAAGACTGCGAGCATACAACGGCAACCGCCGAATGACAACATCAGGGGGTCCTTCCATCCGATCCACGTAGACCTCCACGCCTTAACCTATCAGCTTGCGATAACACGCGCTGATATATGGCAGAAGATTATGTTATACGAAGTATGTGAAGTGTAGCACTATCTTTGTCCGATTGTCAAGATGCACCTGCAATATCCCACACGGTAGGGCGCAGCGATTGCACCGAACCGGCGCGCAAAACCCCGCTTAGCGCCGCCAGACGCGCTGCGTCGTACACATGGCAGTGTCGTTCAAGGCGCAGGTGCGGAGCAAGAATCCGCACTTTCCCTGGCGAAGGCGCATCGCCTGCACCGGGCAGCCGTCCTGATCCGCCGCTGGTGATGACAGCAGGAAGGGAGGGAGGCAGTCGCTGTGTGACTTCCGGTGCGCGGGTCTGCACCAGCATGGTATACACCGGCACGTCTGGGCGTCGTAGCAGGCGAGTGGTCAGATCGCCATACACGTTGAGCAGCGTTGCGTCAGGTTCCACAATGACGATCAACACTGGTCGCACCGTCGTATCGGAAGGCAACGCTGAGCGGGCAGAGCGTCCAAGCGCATTCAATGCGTCGGCGGCGGCGCCGGGCATCGGGACCAGGTGCGGAGCTCCTTGACAGAGCGAACTGATCTGCCCGTGGTCGAGAATGGTCACAGCCAGCGCATCGGGCGCTTCAGCGTATAGCAGGTCGATAATCGCGGCGCTGGCGCTGTCGACGGCTTTGCCGCCGTAGAATCTGATATGTCGCCAGGTGCGCAGCGGCAGGAATGAGACGGCGGGTGCGCTGCGGTTGATGGCAGGCAGTCGCACGCCTGGCAGGCGTCGCGCAACAGGCAGCAACAGGTGACCGCCCGGCATCGTGGGAACGCGCCCCCGCATGGTGATCATCAGTACCGGCTGAGTTTGTGCAGTGCGCTGCCATTGCGCTCGTGATCCGGGTATGGTTGTCTGGATCTGGTCCGGCAGATCTTCAAGCGCCCTGGCATCATCCGGGTGGGTGGCGATGATCAGGCGCACCTGCGCCCGCTGGCGCTCGACGCGCGTTTCGGCGAACATCACCTCGCTCTGTGTCAGTCCATGCCGTTCATACACGTCCAGAACGGTTGCAACCGCCGCTGCAGCGCCGTCGGTTGTGAGCATAGGGTCGTCAGCGGCGTCAGACTCTGGTTGCGCCCCGGATTGCTGCAACGTTGCCAGCCGATGATCGTCCGTTGCTTGATCAATGGATAGCCCTTCATCCATGTTCGCCGATGGCGAGCTGCGCAGCAGCGAGGGGCGTTCGTCACACCCTGATAAGCTGGTTTCTTCACTGGTTTCCCATTCCCGGATTTGCGAGCACATATGTTTCCAGTGTTGCACTCTCCGATATATGCCAGGAAGCGTCGCCATGCGATGGAGAGTGCCAGTCCAGACCTGCGCGCGCTTCCGTGCGCCTGCGCTCAATCGGCGAACAGTCGCCCCCCAATTCCGTGCAGGCGCAGATCGCCGGTCTTCAGCCGCTATGTCGGTGCGCTCACAGCTTTCAGGTGTAGAGTTTGTCGGATGCGAAAGGCGCGTTCCACATTCCGACGCCTGTGTTCCCTCATCCCCCCACCTTCCTTCTCCCACGCCCCCCTTCGCCATCCGCGTGCGGGGGATTGGGGGGAAGAAGGGGGAGGTGGCGCAACCTGATGCCTGAAACGGGCGACTCAACAGAAAAACATGCCGGAAAAAGCTATACCTGTGAGGGCGCCCACGGGGGGGCGTCCCTACATGCCACAAATCGCCCGCCATGCCGTTGTCACATACGCGGTCGGGAACAGGGCGCCCACGGAGGGACGCCTCTCCTGCCAGGGCGCGGCGCCGGCGCCGCACGGCGACAATCGCTGCTGACGCTGCGCCGCTCATTACCAGGAGAGCAATCCGCACCTCTGCAGTCCTCCCGGCAATCTGTTGAACGGCAGCATCGATGACCGATGAGGCTGCCTCGGATACGGCTGAACCGTCATCGTTGCGCTGCGACATCGGTGGCGACGTTGATGCTTCCGCCCCTTCAGGCGACGTTTCCTGCGCGATTGTCTGCGGCTGTCGGGGAAAGGGAGGAGCGTATGCCGCCGCTAGCGCGATCCCGGCAGCGATCAGTACAACAAGACTGACCAGCAGTGCTTCAATCCGTGGTGCGCTCATGCGCTTCTCCTTCCACAATAGTGATTAACCAGGCACCATTCCCGCTGCGCAGCAGCAATTCGCCGTCATACCACTCGCCGACCAGGTCCGCATGCGCTGGCACGTCTGCAAGCGTCGTCTCGCCAATAAACCGGTCGCCATCCAGACAACCGATGAGAATTTCGCCATCCTGGATCAGAACAACGCGGAGCGTCCCATCCGTCAGCCGCGTTATTGCCCGTGCGTCAAGCGATATCCGGCGTTCGGGGAGCAGTGTATCAAGGCTGGCGCGCCACACCTGCGGTCTCCCCGCGTCGTCTGGCGCAATCCATACCGCCTCATCGTCGCTCCAGGCATACGGCGGCAATCCGTCAGCGGCGGGACCAGCAACAACCGCTGCAACCGGCGTCGGACGCAGGCGCGCCAGGGTCAGCGCGCGTTGTTCTCCATCACGACTGGCGATCAGCGCCGCATCACCTGACGGATGCCAGGCGATGCCGGTGATCCTGCCAGGCAACGCGACAACTGAGACCGGCGGCGCAGCCGGTGTAAGATACCGGACATGTTCGCCCGCTACAGTGCGTTCCGCCAGCAGCAGCGCCTGACCGTCCGGCGCAAATCGCATCAGCGACACATCGCCAGCAACTGTGGCAGGCATCGGCTCCCAACCGCGCACGACAACCCGGCTCTCCTGGCGACCGCCTGGTTGTGCCGGTTCGTACACTGCTTCATAGCGCACGCCATTGAGCGTCAGCACATCGGCGCGCCCGCGGTAGGCGTCGATCGTGGTCAACCGCTCGACTCCCGTCGCGCTGATGGCGATCGTCTGTGTCGCCGGAGCGCCCTCTCCTGCATCTTTCGCTTCGGTATCCGAAGGCGGCGGAGTGATGCTCTGCACACGCCACGAGTCGCCAGCGCGCCAGATAGATGCCAGACGCATCCCAGGCGCAGCGGACGGCATCCGCCGCACCTGTGGCGGCGGCAAGCCGGGCGGCAAATCGAGCGCCGCTGTTTCCCCCGGCTGCAACGTCAGGCGCACCCAGGATCGCCGTCCGTCCGGCAGCGTCGCCTCGACTGTATGGACGCCCGCGTAGATGTCGCCGTGCCAGGGGCGTCCATCGACAGTGATGCGCGCCTCTGGCGCAGCCCGCACCTGCAGGTCAGCGCGACCGCGCCAGAAGGGCGGGACGGCGCCGCTCGCAACGCCAGTCAGCATTCCGACAGCAAGCACAGTAAGCGCAATCTTCCAGTGCCAGCGATAGATGACGCGCGCCAGCAGCGCGTCCAGATTGATACGATACCCGGCAATGATCATCGCTCGCTCCCTGCGCCGGTCACAATCCGATGGATTGTGTCGGGCCATCGTGGAATGAACAACGGCGTGCGCTCGCCATCCGCCAGCAGCAATGCCGTTGCGCCGATGCCACGCTCGATCCGGCACGTCGCCAGATACGCCGCTTCCTCATCGTTCAGCCGCAGGATGGCAGCCGCCCGGTTGACCGCGTCAGAGTCCTGGTTCAGTCCCAGGATGAGTTTGGTGCGCGCATTTTCCAGCAGCACGCGCGTCTGTTCGCTCTCGTCCAGATCATCAAGGCTCTGGGTGATGACGGTCGCTTTGAACTGAAGGCTGCGCCCAATGCGGAAGATCATCTGCAACGTGCGCGCGCCCACTTCCGAGTGAAGCAGCGCGTGCGCCTCATCGAGCACCAGATGGCTGCGTCGTCCGGTCGGACGGTTGATTGCTGTGGTCACGAAGAAATCCATCACGATCACCGGCACCAGGCGCGCGAGCGTCTCGTCGTTGCTCTGAAGCAATGTCCAGAGATCGATCGCCAGCAATGGGTTATCGGTCGGCACATTCGACGGATGATTGAACAGATCGCCGATAATGCCGCGCGTGAACAGCGTCATGGCGCGCGCCAGGTCTGGGGCGATCTCTATCAGATGTTGCTGCACGTCGCTGAAGGTGGGCATCGGCTGCGTGAATGTGCGCGGGTCGCTGCTGATGCTGCGCGTAGCATAGGCTGCAGCAATGGCGTCCTGGATCGCGGCTGCGCCAGCGGCGTCGACGTGGGTGCCCTGCGCTTTCAACTCGCGGGTGATCAATGCCTTGATGACGCTGATCCGCTGCGCCAGCAGGTCTTCCTCCAGCGCCGCCACGGCGCGCGCCCGTTCGGGTGCGAGCGGCGGCAGTTCCAGCGGATTGATGTGATACCCGGCGCGACTCGAGAGCGAAAGGTACGCCCCGCCGAGCGCCGTCGTTAATGCCCGGTATTCCTGACGCTTCGGGTCGAGAATGAGCAGCGCATCTTCGCCAAGCGCCAGTTCCTGCGCCAGCAACCCGCCCATCGTGTATGTTTTGCCGCTTCCCGACTCAGCAACAATGAGCATATGCGGATTGGTTGCCTGCCAGCGGTCATAGACGACAGGCGCGCCGCTGCGCGGGTGTTCTCCCCAGACAATCGGCAAGCCGCTGCGTCGCGTCAAGCCTGGCGAAGCCGTGGGCATGCCCATCGCAGCGGCGCGCCCGCTGGCGTCGTGCAACAGTCCGGCAGGGTTTCGCCCCAGCGGCAGCGCGTCGAGATACCCTTCCCATTGTTGAAATAGCATTGTGCCGAGCAGAATGCCCTGCTGCGCCGCAGTCAGCCGTATCCGATCAACGCGCGCCGCCAGTTCTTCGGGGGTTGCCGCTGCAACCGTGATGGTGATCGCCATCTGAAACAGGCGATCCGTTCCGGCGGTCAGATCGTGGCGCAGCGTCGCCGCCGCTTCGATGCCCTGCTGCGCTTCGGCGTCGAAGTGCGTCCCTGCCTGTGCATCTCCAGCCAGCGTGCCAAGCGCTGCGTCTTCGCTGCGCGCCAGCAAACGACGGGCAAGCGCGTCGGGAACGGGAACCAGGCGCTGATGCACCGTAACGCCAGCGCCGTCGAGACCCAGCGCCGGATCATTGAGCCATGCCAGCGAGAGCACTGGCGGAAATGCGCGCACCTCCAGCGTCGTGATGAACGAATCGCCCACCTGCACCATGTGATTCCAGCGCCGGTCAACCCCGTCGGGCGCCAGCAGGGTTGTCAGCGTCGCGGCGCCGGAAAGGAACGTCGCCTCAGTCGCGCGGCGGCGCACCGGCTCGATGATCGGTCGGGAGAGAGCGTCTCGTAGCGACATACAGAACTCTCTTTCATTGACTCACGATCAGACGGATTCGCTCAAGCAGGGCGCCCCGCAACGGGTAGCGCGATGCACGCACCGGATCGATCAGGCGAAACCACACCTGTGCGATCTCCTCGGCTTCGAGCAGGCGCGGCGGAGGTGTTCCGCCAAGCGCCGCCAGCGCATCCGCCAGGCGCCGCGCCCGTTCGACCGCTTCCGCCAACAGCGCTGCGTCGCGTGGCTGCGAGAGCGACCCGTTCGCACCTCGGATCGATCCCGACAGCCAGGCTCTGGCGCTGACCGGCAACGCTGACGGTTCACGACCGGCGATTGCCCAGATCGTCTGTCGGTGGCGGTTGACCGTTGCGCTGGCGCACTCCTCCAGATACTCCGCAATCTCATCCAGAACAGCGGTCAATGTCGGATGAGACGTCTGACTGCTGCGACGATACAGTTCGGTGAGTTCACGCTCCAGGTCCGGCGGTCCGTCGACGATGTACACATCAATTGGCGCCTCTTGCGCCAGCAGGATGCGGTGGTACGTTTCCGCCAGGCGCGCCCGGCTTTCGTGCGAACGCAGGTCCCACGCAGGCGCGCCGCCGCCGACCAGTCCAACGGCGCGACCATCAGACCGCAGGATGGCGCCGCGCACGATGCGTTGCGGGATCGCAGCAAGCAGTTCATTGTCACTCACACGACTCCTCCTTGCGTTGCCAGCGCGGAGGTTGAATCGCCAGCGCTGGCGCCAGGGACTCTTCAGGCGGCAGGGTCACGCGCGACTGACCAATGCGCAGGCGCTTTGGCTGATTCAAGCGCCGCCACACGATGCCAGCCGCGTCGCGCGATGACCGTCCCCAGACGCGCCCTTCCAGCATCGCCAGACCAATGACGATCAACCCGCCGCTCACCCAGATAGTGCGTTCGATGTCGGCGCCGAGCGAAATGGCAATCCCGCCGACCGCCATCACGCCGATGCCCATCAGAAACGCACGCGCTGGCAGGCGCACGCTGGCGATCTGCACCGATGCGCGCAACCGCAACCGGCGCGGCATCACCGCGCTCAGAAAATCGCTCACGTTTCTCCTCCTCTTCGGGTTATCCGGTCAGCCCCATCGCCCATGCCACAATGCTCGACGACTGATTGGCGACGACCAGCAGAATGATGAACACTGCCAGATCGATGCCCGCGCCGCGCAGGTCGCGTGGGGAAGAGAAGATGTGCTTTGCCATGTCGATCAGCAGGAAGAAGCCGCCAGCGACGGTAATAATGTTTTTCAGCCAGTCGAACAGCGCCTTGAACAGACCGTCGAACTTCGGCGGATCGGCGACGAGATCGAGCAGGTCGGCAGGGATGGACGAAACCGTTGTAGCGATGATTGAAATGATGGGTTCCATTGTGCCAGCTCCTTTCAGATTGCAGAGAAGAACGTTCAATGACCGGCACGGATCGTCGGACGATCACCTTGGCGTTGATCGCCCGGATTTGCCGCCGCCGTATTTGCCGCCATCGGCGTCGGGCGACCAGTACTGACCGGTTGGCGGCTCGCCAGGGCGCGGGTCGCGGTAGAGCGATCCAGGGTAATCCGGCGGCGGCAACTGATACGGGGCGCCTTCTGGCAGTCCGGCGATGTTATCCGGCGGCGCCAGCGGCAGGAATGCCAGCGGATCGACCATGTCCGTCCAGCAGTTTGTGCCGGGCAGAGGCTGCATGCCCTGTAACCACGCTGGTGTGCAGACGTTGATCATGGGAAAATCGCCCGCATATCCGCGCTGTCGCATCCCCAGGTGCAGGTGCGGTCCGGTCGTCTGCCCGGTCAGTCCGACAAATCCCAGCGGCGACTCCAGTTGATACACCCGGTCTCCCAGGCGCACCGGCGGACCGCAGCCCGGCAATGTTTCGACTGCATGGGCAAACGCGGGGGCGCCCGCCACGCAGCGTTCGTGCATATCATCGGGCAGCGGCAAATCGCTGTCCGGCTGCGTCGATTGACAGCCGACGCTGAGCCAGTTGATCTGCGGGAACGCTGCTTGCAGGCGTTGGAGGGGCCAGACTTCGCGCATGGCGCTCGCCCAACTGATGCCGTTCGGATGATATTCATAGTGCCACCACTCCTGTGAGTCGGCGCGATCTGGAATGCGGTTCCAGCCATGGCGCTCAAATATGGCTGTGATGTCGATCGCATTGAGGTACAACCGCCACATGCGCCCGTCGCGCCGCCGCTGCCAGGGGAAGCCGGTATCCACATCAACCGCCCGCCCTGTCATGTGCCACGACATCAGCGCCACCCCCGGCTTGTCCGAGCGAAACTCCGGCGCGCGCAGCGCGTCCGCCAGGCGCGCCAGCGGATCCTGCCCGGTCGCCGCGATAATCTCAGCGCGCACAGCGGCAAAACTGCGCGCTGCATCTTCCGCCAGCGCCATATTCGCCACGCTTCCCGCAGCATTGACGACGCCAGGCAACGGCACGAGCGCCTGCGGTCGGCACGCCAGCGGCGATGGTCCTGGTCCCTGCCCCGGTCCTGGCGGCGGTCCGGCGACCGGCGTCACTTCCGGGAGCATAATGTCCGGTGGAATGGGGGGAGGCGTCGCCGTCGCTGGCAGCGGGTACGGCGCCAGCGTCGCTGTCGGGAACGGAGTCGGCGGGGGCCAGGGTCCTGGTGTGACGGCATACGGATCGATGAGAAGGTTGACAGTCGCGGTTGTCTGGCGCACCGGCGATTGGACCGTTCCGTGCAGCGTCTGGATGCTATTCATCGGTGCGCTGGCGCGCACTTCCACCACAAACTCGACCGAGAACGCATACGGTCCAGGCGCATTGCAACGCACGCCGTGCGTGGTCGCTGAGCATTGCACGCCGCCAAAGGCATGGGTTATGTCCAGTACGGTTAGATGTTCACCGACATCGACCTCAATGGTCAGGGGCCAGTCGCTGCTTGTGCCGACAAGCGCGATCCGGCGACGCCCGCCAACCGGCAACTGATAGGATCCCACTGTGCTCATGCTGGCGGACAGAAACGAGGCGGCGTTCTGCTGTGGCGTCGGGCTGGGAAGGGACGAAACACCGGTCAAAGCGGCGGCAGGCGCACCATGCGGCGCCAGGCTTCCCATTCCATACCCGCCGTTCCAGACGGCGTTCTGACGCGACGCCATCGGAATATCCGCCAGTCGCCATACACAGCGGGCGCCATCGACTGTTGGCTGACATCCAGGCGACCGTCCGCCCTCGTCTTTGCCTGTTTCCATTGCCAGAATCGACGGTTCGTTGCGCTGCGCATGCACTCCCGGCGTCGGTGCAACCAGCGTCGGGGTTGAAGTCGGCGGCGGCGGCGGCGGCACGAGGGAGGCGCGGAAGCGCAGCGCCACATCACCAGCGCGACGCTGACCGCGCGAGCCGGTGAGCGGCGTCTGCCAGCGCAGCGTCGCCTGTCCCTGCTCATTCGCTGGCGGATCGTCGGCGATCCAGCCGCGCCAGCCGCCGCCGCGCTTTCCCCATGTCACCGTCGTCTGACAGTCGGCGGGACGGTCGTAGAGGAACGTGATCGTTGCGCCGCTGCGTGTCGGCACGAACGCGGGCATCTCGCCTCGACAGGAGATGGCAATCGAACTGTCGGCAACGTCGGGAACGAGTTTGCCAGCGCCAATCGGCTGATAGTCGGCGTACTCGTCATACCGTCCGTATTCATCGATGATGCGTCCCTGCAATTGCACATACAGACGGTACGGTTCCAGGTGGGCATAGATTGTCTGATAGGCGCCGCGACTGCTCTCGACCACGACAATTTGCCCGCCGCCTTCCCGGTCGGGATGGCGTCCGCCGTTCGCGTCCCATCCAACATATGCGACCACGCCATCGATCATGGCGGGGAGCATGCAACGATACGCGAAGGGGCATGCGCCGGTCGGACTGATAATGTCGATGCCATCGTGGAACTCCGGCTGACCCGTGATCGGGTGCGGGCGCCATCCGAAACGACTGGAGATCGCCCACCCGCCTGCACGGTAGGTTCCGTCGGGTTGCACGTCTGGCGCCACGGGCCAGGGGAGCGCCGTGTGTTGAAAGATCGCGCCGAGCGCGCCCGCAATCACCAGCGCCAGACCGCAAACCAGGACGACCGCCAGGGCGACCAGCGCCGCGATGAGCACGACCTTGCCGCCTGCCACGGCGCCAATCTTCAGCGCCGCCTTGCCGCCTGCCGCAAGCGCCCGTTTTGCCGCGTGACGCGCCGCCAGACGTGCAGCGCCGTCTGCGATGTCGCGCGCCAGTGACGCAGCAGCCCCGGACCGCTGTTCACTCTCGCTCATCGGCGGCGCTCCTGTTCATCGGATGCGCGGCGCATCGGCGGACTCTGCGGTCGCGGGAGCGGCGTCGATGGAGAGCGACTTTCTGGCGCTGACACGTGACGTTCAACAGTGAGGACAGAATAATACGGCGGCGATGATTGCCTCGCCATGTCCCATTGTCGGCGGGAAGCGGGCGACGACGCCGTGGGACGAGACGCTCCCGGAACAAAACGCTCAGTGGCGCCAGCGTGATGGAGCGGCGACGATTGTTTTTCCGCAACCCACGGCTGGCGCGCGCGCGGCGGCGTGGTCAGCCCTTCCGCCGCCAGGCGCTGCCGCATAAGCGCCGCCGCGCGCGCACGGGTGGCGACGGCGACGGTCATGCCCGCTGCGGGGGTCAGTTCCGCCACGCGCGCCTGATGTTCCTGGATGCGCGCCATGATCGCAGCGCGCTGTTCAGGCGCTGCGGTGCGCAACTCACGCTCATCGCGCTGGATCGCGACGAGCGAGTCTTCGCGCTCAAGTTTGTGTTCAGCCTGCGCTTCGAGCAGGGCATCACGCGCAATCGCCCGGCGGTGCTGGCGCTGTTCTGCGCTCCACAGCGATGGACGCGGATGCAAACGTCCTTTTGCAAACGCCTCCTGCTGATCAGCGCGGCGTTCCAGATCAGCAGCAGCCTGCCACTTCGCCAGAACTTCCGGCATGGGTGTTCTGAAACCGATCCGCTGCCTGATCTCTTTAGCCTGAGCGCGCATACCGCGTGCGTGGATCGCCGCTATCCCGCGCCGCGCCCGATCAGGTTGATCGCCAGCGGTCATCTGCGCTTTCAGACGGTCATATCTGCGTCTGGTGCGACTGTCGGCAACAGGCATCTGAAATGGCACGCGCCCGTCGACCGTTCGCGGCGCAGCGGCGGAATAACCGCTGGCGGCATCTGCGCCGGGACGGACAACCTGGCGCGCTGTTCGCCCCAAACGAAGATCAACGCCGAGACGTGACAGAGACTCGCCAGCAGAAGATGCAACCCGTGTCACTGCCCACGATGCCGCCTTCTCCGCACCCGGAGCAACTCCGCTCTTGCGCCAGAGGTAGTTCTGCAACCGCGTCGCTAGCGGCACGCCCTGGGTCGCCGAGTGCGCCATACCGGTCAACTTCTCCGCACTGAGCACCGTCACCAGCAGCGTGAGCAGTCCGAGCACATACCCGGTGAACGACTCAGCCGCGCCGCCCTTCAACGGCGACACGAGGGCTACCGCGACAATCATTGTCGCCGCCAGCGCTACCTGCTCGATCAGAAGGTCAAAGAGACGGTTGAGCCAGCCATAGAAGCGCGGCGATGTCGAGCGATCCATCAGCAACGCGCCTGCCAGCGGCGCCAGACCGACCAGCACCATCACGTGCACGACACGAAACGCGCTTTTGACGATCAACCACACCATCGCCAGCCAGAACAGGGCGTACATCAGCATTGCGCCAATGTTCAGGTCATGTCCCACCGGCGTTGGCATCTCGAACGCAGCCCGTGACAGAAGCGCGTCGCTGATGGCATTGAAGAGATCAATAATGAGCGCAAGCGTCGCCTGAGTCGAATTGATGAATAACGAGACGCCGATGAAGGTCAGCAGCAGTCCTTTCCCTTCGCTCGCCAGGCTCTGCTGACCTTCCGCCAGCAGGCGACTCATCCGCACCACGAAGAGGAGCGTGACCAGCAGTTGCGCTACGGCGCGCATCACCCTCCAGATGGAATCCATTGCCGGATGGTCGTAGGTAAGAGCCGGGGGTGTGCAGAAGACAAAGTTGGTTGCGGCGTTGTCGCTGCAACCTGACGGGATGATCGTCCAGCGATCAGATGCCTGCGCATTGAGGAGCACTGCCGCGATGCGTTGCGCTGTCTCGCCAAACGTGGCGATCACCCCCGCCACAACGCCCATCCCGGCATCGAGCACCCAGTTGCCGGGGTTGAGATTGCGCGACAACCAGCCGCCTGCCGGATTAGTGTCGAGCGCCGCGAAGGACGCTGGCGCGTCCAGCGGCATGCCCGACGGCGCCAGCAGGCGCACCCCCTGCCACGGTGCAGCATCGACAGGCGCGGCGCCTGTTTGCTGCATCGAACCTTGCGGCTGCGGCGGATCGCCGCGAGTGCCAGGCGCATCGGCATAGGCTGGCGTCGGCGGGACAATCAGCAGAGTCAGGAGAATCACGCCCGTGAGCGCATTTCGCAGCCAAACAGACGCAAAGGCGCAAAGGCGCAACAGCGTTGAATAATGAATGCGACGCTTTGCGTCTTTGCGTCTTTGCGTCAACTTCAAGCGACGCGGTAAACGTCCATACGCCTTGCTCATCGGATCACCTCGGTGGTCGCTGCATCGACGATCCGCCAGCCGTCGGCGTCCCGGCGCAGCCAGTAGCGGTTGCGGGTCAGCACGCCGCGTCTGCTGCTGACGATGCGCCCGCCGACAGTGACGACGACATCCCATTGCTCCTGGGTATCGATCCAGCCTCCGGCAGAAGTTATGTCGCTTTGCAGCACGCCCCAGCGCACCAGCGCAGCGTCGCGGCGCTCACCGGCGCTGGCGCGCCGCGCATACTCCGCCATCACTAACTGCCAGGCGGGACCGTCGGGCGCCAGGTAGGGTTCGAGCAATGCCGCCTGTCCCCGCGCCGCCGCCAGTGCGCTTGCCTGGTTGTACGCCGCCAGCAAACGCACTGCCTCATCGACCGGCGCCGTCGTCGGTAATGGCGTTTGATGCGCAGCGACATCGGCGACGCGCGCCAGACCCGGCGCGGCTTTGGGAATGGACTGAAGCGCATCAATCTGCCAGATCGCAAGCGCCGCGCCAGCGCCAATGGCTGCGATCGCAAGGGCGCGCGGATAGCGCAGCGCAGCGGTCAGCAACCGATCAAGCGAGGGACGGGCAAGCAACCAGCGGAGCGCCTGATCCCCGGCTGTCGGAACGCGGGACACGCTCCGCTGCGGTGTCATCTTCTGCGGCGGGATACCCCGGCGGCGTGAGCGGTTGCGGCGAAACGGCTTCATCGTTCAATCCCCGGTTCAGAAGCGCCCCATGACATTGCTGCCCATCACAATCACGAAGATGATCTGCACCAGCACGCTGACGACTGCGAGCGCCGCAAGCGCGAGCAGGTAGAGTTTGCGCCGCTCGATCATCTGACGGAACTCATCGTGGAGCACCTGATTGAGCGTCGTCTCCTGCGCCAGCAACGCAGTTTGCGGGTCAGAGCCTTCCGCTTCAGCCTGCGCCAGCGCCTCGGCGACATCGATCAATTCAGCGCATCCCCGGTCGCGCGCCACGCGCCGCAGTGCGTCGAACGGCAATACGCCGTGGTCGCGCACCAGGCGCAGCGCATCCGCCACCACGCGCTGCATCGGCGCGTACCTGTCGTCAGGGCGCATCAGGTAGCGCTCGAGGAGCGCCGGAGGCGGGTCGTATCCGGTGAGCGCCACGCGCACATACGCAACGAAGGACGGCGTCAGACGACGCAATCGTTTCTGTTCCCGCTGCCTGGCAGCGACCGGTTGTCGCGGAATGATCACACCAATGTAGAGGTAGGTGGCGAATGCGACGGTTGCCAGCAGCAGGCGCGGCATGCCGTCAATCCCTGCGGATATGATGAGGAGGATGATTGCCGACGCGAGCGGCAGCGCCGCCAGGTGCCCCAGCACGAACCGACCAGTCATACCCCAGCGGGATGGAAGGGCGCGCAACCCGCTCGCCAGTGCACGCGCATGTTCGAGTTGCGCCACGCCAATCACGGCGACCAGGACCCCGGCAATGCCCGCAAAAACCGTCCAGATGCCCGGAACAATGAATATATCGATCATTGAATGCCTCGATTGGTAGTATCAGTAGGTGATGTCTTCAGACCGCCCCAGCAGGTAGCCGCCAATCAGCGGCGCGCCAATGACCAGCGCCAGCACTGATCCCACAAGCACGCCCATATCGCTGCTGTATGCCGTCACAAACCGCTCGTGCTGGACAATAAACAGATAGAGTGTGATACCGACATTGATCAGAAAGAGGGCAATTCCGGTGTTACGCATTTGCGCAAGTTCTGTGGCAAGCATACTGGCGCGGCGATCGGATGCCTGCATGGCTTCGCATGCGGTACGCACCCGTTGCACCAGCGAGGCATGCGGTTGGTCGATGGCGATCTCCAGATGTCCCAGAAATGTGGCATGGCGACGTGATGGCGTCTGAGCGCGCAGTGCGGCACATACGGCGGTTGCAGTGGCGAGCGACCCGGCGGCAAGCGGTTGTCCCAGCCGCTCCAGAAACCATGACCACTCGGCTTTGAGCGGCGAGGCGGGCATGTCGGCGATGACCTTCTCAATGGCGGGTTGCAGACCGCTTCCTGCGCGCAACTGCGCCTCCAATCGTCCGACGGTCGCCGGCAGGGCAGCGTCGATGCGGGTCACGTAGCGCTGCTCTTCAAACCAGAGCAGCGCCCAGATAAGCAGCGCGGTCGCCGGTCCCGCGAGCACAACAGCAACGAGCAGCGGTCCGATCCGGCTCACAACGACCAGGATCACGATGACAGCGACGATGCAGATGGCGAGCAGCCGTGGTGCTGCAATCACCGGGGGGCGCCAGCGCAGCACAGGGTCGAGGAGATCGGCGCCGGGACGGGTGAACCGTTGCGCCAGATACGCATCGAGCGCCGTCCCCAATCGGCTGCGAATCAGGAGCGTCATTACCAGGATGGCGGCGATGGTCGCCGCCAGCGGCGGAATGTCCGCCAGCCACACGGTTTCGGGATGCGTTGTGGTTGGCGCAATGATTGAGTCCGGGTTCATCGTGACATCCTTTCGTTCGATTCGTTGCTCGCTTCCAGCGCCTGACGCTGTGCGCGCACGGTTGCGAGCGCGGCTTCGGAACCCTGCCCTGCCTGCACCAGACATTCCATTGCGCGTTCGCGCACACGAATCAAGGGGAGTGCAATTGTCACTGGCAGATTGGAAGGCGTAAAGCGCGCCAGCATGTCAACTGCCAGTCGCGCCTGTCCCTGCTCAAGCGCCCGTTCCGCTTCAATCCGCGCTTCTTCGGCAGCGGTTTCAGCAGCAATCCCCTGGCGAATGCGAGTCTCAATCGCTTCCCAACCGCCTGGCGGCGCAGCTTGCGCCGCAATGGCGATGTCGGTCAGGATTGCGTCGAGCGCCAGATGCGCATCACGCCAGCGGTTCGCGTCGATGAGGCGTTGCAACGCTGCACCCTCGGCGCCTGCCTGTGCGATGGCGGCAGCGAAGATGCCCGGCGCCTGGCTCAGGACATCCTGCGCTGCGCCGATCAGTCTTGGATCACGGCGTTGCGTCCAGGCGCTTCGTAACGCCGCCAGCGCGCGCTCTGGCGCACCCGCCAGGATGTGCGTCTGCGCCCGCGCAATTGCGTCCGCGACAGTATCGAGGGTCGTGGCGCTCTGCCGCACCTGCGCCAGAGCGCGCGCCCGGATGAGTTTCTCGCGCAGCAAGGCGGGCGTTTGATCGCCCTCCGTCCATGCCAGCAACCCGCCCTCTCCGACCGTCGCCCGGCAGTGCCAGACGATCCGTCCATCCGACTGAATATCGACCTTCGCCAGCGGAACCAGCGCCGGTCGGGGCGCGCCGTCTTCCACAACGACGCCGTCCAGCAGCGCGATGTCGGTGATCAGGCGCAAACCAAGTTCTTCCCAGTTGTCAACTTTGATCACCACGTCAAACCCGCTGGCGGCATCGCGTAATGCGTCGGCGCGCCGATGTTCATACATATATGCGCCTGGCATGGCGGCGAAGCTGGCAAAGCGTTCCACCGCTTCACTGCACGAGCGTGCATGCAGCGTGGTGATCACCGGATGGTCGGAAAGCACCAGCGCCAGCACCGCTCCCGCTTCGTTGCCGCGGATCTCGCCAGGGCACAGCAGATCGGGCGTCTGGCGCAGCGCTTCCCTGGCGACACGTCCGAAGGCGTCGGGATCGCGCTGGGTATTCACCTGTTCGCGCGTCCAGAGATCGGCGCGCCGGATGTGAATTTCCTGCATATGGTCTTCAATTGTCAGAATGTGGGGATCGCCGGGCCAGGAGTTGGCGAGCGCTTCGAGCAGCGCCGTTTTGCCGCTGCCGGTGCGCCCTGCGATCAGGAACGAACAGCGCGCCCGCGCCAGCAGCGTCAGCAGATCGCAGATTTGCCGGTCGAACGTGCCGCGCTGCATCACATCGTGCAAATCCCACGCGACGCGCCGACCGCGCCGGATGCAGATCAGTGCGCCATCTTCGGGCGGGATGCGCGGCGGAATGGTTGCGTGAATGCGCGTTCCATGATCGGCGGGCAGCGTTTCCTGCGGATTCTGTGCGTCGAGGTGCACACCCATAAGTGATGCCAGGAGCATCGCGCGATCGCGCACCTCGGCGGCGTTGGCGAACTGTTCCGCAACGGTCACGAAGGGTTTACCGCTTTCCTGAACGCGGATGCGCCGCCCGATAATCTTGACCTCATTGACGCGCGGATCGTCGAGGTAGCGTTGCGCCGGTCCCCAGCCGATGGTGGCGGCAAAGATTTCCAGCAGCGTTTCGTCATCGGTCGGGACGCGCGCCAGCGGACCGCCGCGCGCGCGGTGTTGCCCGATCGCCTGGCGCAGCACTGTGATAACTTCGGCGTTGCGCTCAGCGGCAGGCGCGAACGGGTTCAGCAAGTGTCGCCGACCGTCGGCGCTGAATGCCTGCTGGAGTTCATCACGCGCCGCCTGCAGAATGGCGGCTTCGCGCAGCGCCGCCTCGCGCGCCAGGGTATCGGTTGCTCCGCCAAGCAGCATCGCCAGCCCGCCATCTTCTTCAATGGCAAGTGACGGAGTGGATGGGTTGATGATGGATCGATGGTGCATAGCATATTCCTGGTAGAATTGAGAACGGGGGGTTGGGGGTTAGGGGTTAGAAGTCCGCCTTCCCGCCTGCCACCTTTCTATCTGCCACCTTCCCACGTTCAGCGTGTAACGTGCAACGTGCAGCGCCCCCCTTCAACCTGCAACCTTCCCACCTGTAACCCGAAGCTCTGGCTTTCCCGGAAACCAGCGCCGGAACAGGCTGATGGTCGGTTTGGGGTGCGGCAGCGGCAAACCGATCACGCGGCACATTTCCTCGACGATGTTGTGAACTGCCAGCGAGAAAGGGCGGAACTTGCCGACATCAAGCGGCGAGACGTATCGATCCGCTTCTTCATTCGCCAGGCTCACCAGGTGCGGGTCGCGCGGCAATGTGCCGATGATGCGGGCTTTGGGCCAGTGCTCGCTGAACAATGGCGCAACCTGGCGCAAACTGACGGTCACGCCACGCTCAGGTTCCATGAGAATGATCATGCAGCGGTCTGTCAGGTCGGGTTGATGGGCCGCAAACTGTTGCAACGCAATTCCGACCCCGGCGCGCTCTTTGCGCCCGGGAGGCGCTGGCAGCACGACCCATCCGCCGTTGCGCGCCGCTTCGAGCGCATATGGACGCTTCTTCATGTCGGGACCGGTGTCGATCAGCACCACGTCATAATCGCGCTCCAGCACTTCACCCAGGCTGCCGACCGCCTGCATCAGCGCGCGCCAATCCGGGAGGGTGAAGTCGGCGGCAAGCGCGGCCTCATCAGCGCCGAGAAGGAAGTCGATGCCGCTGGGAGCGTGGCGCCAGATCAGGCGCGCGACGTTGGCAGGCGTGAACTGGCTGTGTCCGCGTCCTTCCTGGCGCAGGGTCAGAAATGATCCAAACCCCGCAGGAATGCGAAACTCCGGCACCAGACCGGAGTTCGAGAGATCGCCGTCAACGACGAGCACGCGCAGACCGCGGCGGCGCATCCCCTCGGCGAGTGACGCAACCACCAGGCTTTTCCCAATGCCGCCCTTCGCTCCGGCGACGGCGATCGTCACCTGGCGCGCCGCAAGTCGTCTGGCGACTCCGAGTTGCTGCGCGATCCAGGCTGCCAGAGTTTCAGGGTCGCGCGCCG
>JAUQOW010000223.1 GCA_030550675.1 Chloroflexota bacterium | reverse complement strand
ACGAGCAGATCGATCCGTCCGGTCGCCGCCGTCGCCTGATCGATCAGGCGACAGACGTCATCTTCGGCGGTCACGTCGCAAGGCGCAATAGTCGCCCGGGCGCCAGCGGCGCGCACCTCCGCCGCAACTTCTTCCAGCAGACGAATCGAACGCGCCGCCAGGGTCATCATCGCGCCAGGCGCCGCGAGCGCCAGCGCCGTCGCTCGCCCAATACCCCGGCTGGCGCCGGTGATCAGGATAGTTTTGGCATTCACGACGCCCTCCAATCAGGTGACGGTCACGTTCAACCTGCGTCCGATCAGGCGCGTTCGATATGCGCCATGAACTCACTGCGCGTCTTGGGATCGTCACGGAAGACGCCGCGCATTGCTGAGGTGACCATGGTAGCGCCCGCTTTCTTGACGCCGCGCATCACTGCGCACATGTGTACGCCTTCAGCAACGACCGCCACGCCCAGCGGTTCGAGCCGCTGATTGATGAAATCAGCTATTTGCACCGTCATGCGCTCCTGCACTTGCAGACGGCGCGCAAACATTTCGACGATGCGCGGGATTTTGCTCAATCCCAGGACTTTGCCGTTGGGAATGTAGGCGACATGCACCCGCCCCATGAACGGGAGCATATGGTGCTCGCACAGGCTGGAGAACTCGATGTTCTTGACCAGCACCATTTCGTCGTAGCCGACGCTGAAGATCGCGCCATTGATCAGCGCGTCGGGATCGATATGGTACCCGGCGGTCAGTTCCGCATACATTTTGGCGACGCGCGACGGCGTCTTGAGCAGCCCTTCGCGGTCAGGATTTTCGCCGATCTGCTTCAGAATAACCCGTACCGCGTCTTCAATCGCCGGGTCGGAGTGATAGACCACCCCTTCAAGTTTGCCGCGCCCCTGGACGATGAGCGGCTCATACTCCCGTTCGTCAATATCCGCAAGCGCGTCGTCGTGATAACCGTTGTTATGGTAAGCCATTGGTGTTGTTCCTTTGATACGCGTGGCGTGATAGGACACGGATTCACACGGATACGACTGATTCTACGGATGGTCTTGCGATGGAGGTCGATCAATCCGTGCAAATCTGTCTCAATCCGCGACAATCCGTGTGCTTCAATGCAAGCGCTTATCTCAGCGCGCCGATACGCCCGGTCCGGCGTATTCAAACACGTTTTTGCGCGTTTCCCACAGTTTGAGATGGCGCAGCCGCCCTTCAAAACGCGGCGCGAGTTCTTCCCACAGATAGATCACAATGTTCTCGGCGGTGGAAGGTTGTGTGGCGAACGCAGCAATTTCGCGGTCAAGATGCCGGTAATCGAGCCGGTCGAGCACGCTGCGCACCGTCTGATCCATTGCCGCCAGGTCGATGACCATTCCAGTGTCGGGATCGACAGGACCGGCGACGCTCACCTCAAGCGTATACGTATGCCCATGCCCGTTTGGATTGTTGCACTTGCCGTAGATCGCCAGGTTCTCCTCATCGGAAAGCATCGGCGAGTGCAGCCGGTGCGCAGCCGAGAAGGCGTACGCACGCGCGAAGGTTGTTTCGTCCGCGCCGTCATATTCCGCCCACAGGTCGTTGGTCTCATACAAGCGCAGCCGCGCCAGGCGCGCCGTGTGCGGCAGGCGCGCCGCGATCAAGCGCCATAGCACCCGCACAATGTTCTCGGTCGTCGGCAGTTGATCGCGAAAGTAGGGCGTATCCTCATTCAGATGCTTATGGTCGAACTCTTCCAGCACCTGCGAAACCAGCGCTTTGAGTTCGGTCATGTTCATCACCATGCCGGTGCGCGGGTCGAGATCGCCGGTGATCGTTACGTCGAGCGTATAATTGTGTCCGTGACCATACGGGTTGGCGCACGGACCGAAAACGCGCTCATTCTCCTCAGCGCTCCAGTCGGATCGCCAGTAGCGATGCGCTGCTGAAAACTCAAATCGACGCGTTGCGTAAACCATCGAATTTTGCTCCTTCTGCACCCTCGGCTTCGCAGCATCGAGGGATCGAATGTCTGGTCTGTACGGCGCGCGCAACCAGTGTTTCGCCTTCAGCGAAACAGCAGCGCCGACCTCTTCACTTCGCATGCGGGGAAGTTGATCGAGACCGGGGACGCATGACCTGGTGCGCCGCGTGATGCACCTGTATAACAATACACGCTTTGCACAGGTCTTGTCAAGGATGGCGAGCGGCGCTCGCATCAAGCGCGAATTTCATCCGCTCAAGCCCCTCCATCAGCAGCGCGCGCGGGCATCCGAAGTTGAGGCGGACGAATCCTTCGCCGCCAGCGCCGAACGGCACGCCGTCGTTCAGCGCCACTTTTGCTTCGCGGCGGAAAAACTCATACGGGTTGCCCTCGATGCCCGCCTCGCGGCAATCGAACCACGCCAGATACGTCGCCTGCGGAACGGTCGTCTTGATTTGCGGCATTTGTTCAACGACGAACTGTGTCACGACATCGCGGTTTGCCGTGAGATAGGCAAGCAGATCGTTCAGCCAGTCGTCACAATCGCGGTATGCCGCTTCCATCGCCGCCAGCGCAAATGAGTTGAGCCAGGGCACAATGCCATCCATAGCAGTAATCAGGCGCTTCCGCAGATTTGGATTGGTCACGATGGCAAAACTGGCTTTGAGACCGGGGATATTGAACGTCTTGCTGGGCGCCATCAGCGTGATGGTGCGTGCAGCGACTTCGGGCGCGAGGGTGGCGATCGGCGTATGGCGCGTGTCGCCAAGCAGCAGATCGCAGTGAATCTCGTCAGAGCAGATGATCAGATCGTGCCGTTCGCAGAATGCCGCCATGCGCATCAGTTCCTCACGGCTGTATGCTTCGCCGGTTGGATTGTGCGGGTTGCACAGAATAAAAAGGCGCGTGCGGTCGTTCACCACTGCTTCCATGCGTTCATAGTCCACACGATACGCAAACGTTCGCCCATCTGGAACGAGCGCCAGCTCCGCCATTTGCACCACGCGCCCCTGGTTGGTCGGTGCGGTGAGGAACGGCGGATAGACTGGCGTCTGCACCAGAACGCCGTCGCCGGGTTCGCCGATGGCGCGGCAGACAGCATTGAGACCGGTCACCAGGCTGGGGATGTAGACGATCTGATCCGGCGTGATGTCCCACTGATAGAGGCGATGCATCCGTTCACAGATGCATTCGCCGAGCGCGCGGGACGGCAGTTCATAACCGAAATCGCCCATATCAACGCGGGCATGCAGCGCGGCGAGGATCGGCGGCGGCGCAGGGAAGTCCATATCCGCCACCCACATGGGCAACACATCGTCGCCATAGAATGTCCACTTGATGCTTCCGGTGCGGCGGCGGTCGAAGACCTGATCGAAGTTGTGCGGCATAGATGGCATCATCCCTTTCATCGACGGTATCTTTTGGGCGGTCGGAAGGATTATTTCTATAAAGAGCGACAATAAACCCGGCGGTACGGCACACTGCGGCGCGTCTGCGTCGAGAGCATATTGTAATGCCTTATGTGCGCACCGTCTGAACATCCGGGAGAAACATATTGTACTATACCGCCTGGTACGCCAGGACCTGACAGGATTACAGACAGGGGAAACCTGCCCGATGCGATACCGCTCAATGCCCTGCAGCAGAGAAGGAGCGAACGGTGGCGGCAAAAATCCTGGTAGCAGACGATAACCCGGCTATGCGTGAAGCGATCGTCCGCTTCGTCGAAGCAGAAGGATACGTGGCGCTGGCGGCGCACAACGGACGTGAGGCGCTGACGCTGGCGCTGGAAGAATTGCCAGACCTGATTCTCCTCGACGTAACGATGCCGGAGGTTGATGGATTCGAGGTTTGTCGTCGGCTCAAGGAGGATCCACGCACCGCGCTGATCCCGATCACGATGCTGACAGTGCTCGACGCCCCGGAGCATCGCCGGCGCGGCATCGAAGCTGGCGCCGACGACTTTCTGACCAAGCCGTTCGATGAACGCCTGCTCCGCGCACGAATACAATCGCAGTTGCGCACCAAGCGTCTGACCGACCAGCTAGAGCGCACCGAGAGCGTCATCTTTGCACTGGCGCTGGCGGTTGAGGCGAAGGACATGTACACCGAAGGGCACCTCTGGCGTCTGGCGCACTATGGCGAGCAACTCGCAATTGCCGCCGGTCTGGGGCGCGATATGCAACGCGCCGTCTGGCAGGGCGGATTATTGCACGACATTGGCAAGATCGGCGTGGCGGACAGCATTCTGCGCAAGCCAGCGCCGCTGACGCCTGAGGAATATGCGCAGATCAAGCAGCATCCCGAGTGTGGTGCGCGCATTATTGCGCCTATGCGCTTCGCACGCGAGGTAGCGCCGATCGTGCGCGGGCACCACGAGCACTGGGACGGCAGCGGCTATCCGCATGGACTGCGGGGTGAAGAAATCCCGATTGGCGCCCGTATTATTGCGATTGTGGACGCCTACGATGCGATGACCACGGATCGCCCGTACCGTCGCGCGCTCTCACCGGAGCGCGCCATCCAGCGGTTGCGCGCACGGAGCGGGATTCAGTGGGACCCGGACCTGACGGCGTTGTTTATCACGCTGGTTGAACAAAACCGATTGACGGCGCCGCATGATGCCAGCATCGCGCGCCATATTCCTGCGGTGTGAGGCGCGTCAGTGATGAGCGATCTGTCCATCGTGTTTCGTGCCGCTCCTTTTTCACCGTGGCGGCGTATTCGACCTTCCTGCCGAGACCCTTGAGGTCAGGCGACATTCTTGTCGGAAGCGGGCGTCTTTCCACAGGCGAGGCTCAACGGCAGGACAGATATGTAGCAGAGACCTCAAGGGTTCGGACGCATTCTCACCTTCGACCTGCACCCTTCCCGCTTCAACATTGCATGCCCGTCTCTCGCAATCGCCAGATGACCCACAGACCCGCCAATCCCGCCAGCGTGACAATCACCTCCGGGATCAGGATAGCCGTCGCGCCTTGCACCTCAAACGCAGGCGCAATGCTCGCAGCCAGCAGGTTGACGAGCGTATGGGCTGCGATGGCAAGCCAGAGCCACCAGATCTGCCCCCGTCGGAAGACTTGCAGCACCATCACCGAGAGCGCCACATGCACCGGCAGCGTCCAGAGGCGCTCCCACGCCCCAACCAGCGGCAGCCAGTCGGGTTGGGCGGCGACAGCAGCCAGTTGCTGGCGCGCCAGTTCCCGTTGCTCATCTGTCAGCGGCAGCGCCGCCAGATCGACCGTGCTCAGCGCCAGGAGATTGATCAACCCCAGCAGCGTTAGACCGGCGACCAGCGCCATCGACTCCAGGCCGCCATGCCCCAGACCATACATCACCGCGCGCGACCATGTCTTCTCTTCGCGAAAGAGCCAGCGATACCCCACATATCGCCCGATCTCCTCGGCAAGCCCGGCGGTCAGCGCCAGCGCCGCCAGCCAGCCGAAGAGGAACGGGCGCGACGCCTGCAACTGCGGCGCCAGGGCTCCCTGGATCGCCAGGACAATCGGCACGCGGCTGATCAACTGGAAGATCAGAAAAATAATCGCGCCATAAGCGAAGTAGCGCCACGAAACGTGCAGTCTGCGACTGACGAGCCATGCCGCCGCCAGGGGAAAGAGCGCTTCAAACAGGATCGCAACAATCGTTGCAGCGATCCGACCAGCGCTTATCTGAAGAGAAGGCTCCATTCAGCGCAACGTCACATAAACGATAGCGAGCAGCATCACACTCCCCAATACGCCATACTCCCAGATCACGCGACGGGTCAGCGTTCCTTCGAGATGCCCCTGCAACAGGCTGGTAATGATATAGAACAGCGCCAGCAACAGCGCACCGCCGATCAGAAACGGCGCCGCCCAATAGTTGAGCGCCCAGGTTGCCTCCGCCAGCGTCAAGCCTACCAGCAGCGAGAGCACGAACAGGTTGCGCGCCGACGTCTGTGAGAGCGACGCATACGCCAGGAGCGCAGCGCTGGCGCCGATCAGCGTGGCGGAGTAGAGGGTGCGCATACGGGCGTAATAGACGGCGCTGAACACTCCAAACGCCAGCAGCAGCGCCATCGCCTGCAACGCCAGTCGCGCGCCCTGCCGCACACTGGCGCGGCGATCAAGCGAGTAATGCTGCGCCACCAGCGCGCCAAACAGAAACCCGCCAGCAGCGATCAGCGCCAGGACGAACGCCAGCGTCTCGAGGCTCGCACTGAACAGGCGGAAGAAGGCAAAAGATGCAATAATCGCAAACGACGGCAAAATCCAGAAGGAGGGCGCCAGCTCGATCCGCACAACGCCAAGGTTCACGGTCGGCAGCGATCGCGTCTGCATCTGCGGATGTGCGCGAATGAAGATGTCCGCGCCGGTGCTGGCGATCACCACCAGCGACGCAATCAGCAGCCACGAGACCGTGATGCTTGGGAAGTCGCCGCCGAAGCGCGCGCGCAGAATATTCGGGTTGACGTCGATCAGGAAGACGACCGCCAGCCCGAGCAGCGCCAGCAGCACCAGCGACACAATCCGATCATATCTTGGTGCAGGATTCATATGCTCCCAGCCTCACGCCTGCCCAAACCACGATCACGCCTGAGCCCAGTCGCGCAGCGCCTGGAGCAGCAATCGCACGCCGACGCCGGTGGCGCCTTTGGGCTGATACGCCTTGGGTTTCGAGTCGGTCCACGCTGTTCCGGCAATATCAAGATGCGCCCAGGGATAGTCGCCGACGAAGGCGTTGAGAAACGCCGCAGCCGTGATCGCGCCCCCTTGCCTCCCGGCAGAGTTGCGCACATCGGCAATCTCGCTTTTGACCATCTCGCGGTACGGCTGCCACAACGGCAATTGCCAGGCGCGCTCGCCAGCCGCCTCGCCAGCGCGCAGCAACCGTTGCGCCAGCGCGTCGTCGTTCGCAAACAGTCCAATAGCATGCGGACCAAGCGCCACGCTGATCGCGCCGGTCAGCGTCGCCAGATCAATGATTGCTGAAGGATTGTAGCGTTGCGCATAGGTCAGAACGTCCGCCAGCACAATCCGCCCTTCGGCGTCGGTATTCAGCACCTCGATCGTCTTGCCGCCGAGGGTCTTCAGAATGTCGCCAGGGCGATACGCCGATCCGCCCGGCATATTCTCCGCTGCGCCAATCAACGCCACCACGTGCAGCGGCAGCCGCAACTCCGCAATCGCGTGCAGCGCGCCAAGCACTGCGGCTGCGCCGCTCATATCCATCTTCATCGCGTCCATATTCTCGGCGGGTTTGATCGAAATCCCGCCCGAATCGAACGTCATCCCCTTCCCTGCCAGGCAGATGGTGGGCGCATCGGCGTACTCCGCGCCATAGTCGATGACGATGAAGCGCGGTTCATTCGCCGAACCCTGCCCGACAGCCAGAATGCCGCCGAACCCCTGCTCGCGCATCTCCGACGGACCCAGCACCGTGATCGGCAGACCGAACGCAATTGCGAGTTCCCGCGCGCGTTCCGCCAGGCGGGCAGGCGTCAGGTCATTCGGGGGCAGGTTTGCCAGGTCGCGCGCCAGGTTCACCCCCCGCGCCACCGCCCCGCCGCGCGCAACGCCGCGTGTGGCTTCCTCCGCCGCGTCACCCGGCGCCAGCAAGATCAACTCATCAACTTCATGGCGATCTTCAGGCTTGAGATCGGTCTTGTATTCCAGAAAGCGGTACGATCCGAGCAGGCTGCCTTCAGTGATGGCAGCGGCAACAGTTTCGGCGGGATGATCGGGTACAACGGGCAAGGCAAACGCAAAACGCTCGACCTTCAATTCACGCGCCCGTTGCGCGGCAATGGCGGCGACCTCGCGCACCTGGTCGAGGTCGGCTGAGGAACGTTTGCCCAGGCCAATCAGCAACACCCGGCGCGCAGGGA
>JAUQOW010000222.1 GCA_030550675.1 Chloroflexota bacterium | reverse complement strand
GGGGAGTTGGGGCGTCCGGATGCTTTTGTTCCCCTCATCCCCCCTGCCCCCTTCTCCCACAAGGGGAGAAGGGGGAGTCAGGGCATTCTGATGCCTGAAACGAGCGATGCAACACGAGGGCGCGCCTGAAAACTCTACCCTTGCGAGTCTTCCCCGTCCTGAGCGAGAGCTTAAGCCAGTAACGAAGAGAATGAGCGCCACGGCGGCGCAGGTCTGCAGGATCTGCACGCCTTTGCGCCCTTTGTGCGCGCTTAAGGGGTATTGGGAACAGACCGGGCGACCCCGGATGAGTTACTCACATTCTATTAGCCAGTATCTCTCGCCAACAGACCGACAGCCAGTTCCTGCGTGAGTTGGGCAGCAGGGATCTCTCTGCACCCGCTGGCGTTCTGGACACACCATAGCGGCGAGAAATCGCCAGAACCCTGGCTTTCCGCCCTGGCGCGCCGGGGCGCGATCGCGGCAGCGGCTAAGGGAAACGGTGGCGGAGCGTCGCTGATCGATCCAGGTTCGCGCATCATGCGGTTCACAATCGCACCGCCCCGCTTCCTGGTGCTATAATCATACCGGATTCCTGTTCGAGAGGTTAGTGCCATGAACGTTCTGCTCATCGGCGCTGGCGGGCGCGAGCATGCTCTGGCGTGGAAGCTGGCGCAATCGCCGTTGATCGATGCGCTCTTCGTTGCGCCTGGCAATCCGGGAACAGCGCAGGTCGGGCGCAATCTGCCGGTTGAGGCGCTCGATATTCCGCAGCTTGTCGAGGTTGCACGACATGAACAGATCGGTCTGGTCGTCGTCGGTCCCGAAGCGCCGCTGGCGGCTGGGCTTGCCGACGCCTGCCTCAAAGCGGGCATTCCGGTCTTCGGTCCAACTGCGGCTGCCGCGCAGATCGAGAGCAGCAAAGCCTTCGCCAAGCGGCTGATGATCGAAGCGGGCATTCCAACCGCCGAAGCGCGGATCTTCGATGATCCCGACCGGGCGGCGGATTTCGTGCGCACCACGAGGCGGGCGTGGGTCGTGAAGGCTGACGGGCTTGCGGCGGGCAAGGGCGTGATTGTCCCGGAGTCGGCTGACGATGCGGTGGATGCCATCCGGACGTTGAGCGCCACCCGCGCCGGGGCGCGCCTGCTGCTCGAAGAACGCCTCAGCGGACCGGAGGTGTCGCTGATTGCGCTGTGCGACGGCGAGCGCGCGCTGCCGCTGCCGCCAGCTCAGGACCACAAGCGCCTGCGTGATGGCGACGCCGGACCGAACACTGGCGGCATGGGCGCCTACGCTCCCGCACCACATCTCACACCCGCCGATGTCGCCGATCTGACGGCGCAGATCATTTTGCCGGCGCTTCGCGCGCTCAAACGAGCGGGAGCGCCATTTTGCGGAGCGCTCTACGCTGGCTTGATCCTGACCGAACATGGACCGCGGGTGCTGGAGTTCAACGCGCGCTTTGGCGACCCGGAGACGCAGGCGATCTTGCCGCTGCTGGAGGGGGACCTGCTCGCGGCGCTCACGGCGTGCGCCGGACAAGGAACGCTATCTGACGACCTGCTGCGCTGGACGGACAATGCGGCTGCGTGCGTCGTGCTGGCGGCGGAAGGATACCCGGATACGCCGCGCCGCGGCGATGTCATCAGCGGCATTGAGTCGATCACCGACCCGAATGTGCTGATTTTCCACGCCGGAACCGCCTGGAAGAACGGCCAGTTGACGACGGCTGGCGGGCGCGTGCTCGGCGTCACCGGCGTTGGCGCCACGCTGCGCGAGGCGCTGGCGCACGCGTATGCGGCAGTTGACCGGATTTCCTTTCCGGGCATGCAGTACCGCCGCGACATTGGCGCAAAGGCACTCCAATGAATGCCCCGGCACGCCCCTATCGCGTCGCTGTGTTTGTTTCCGGCAGCGGCTCAAACCTTCAGGCGCTGCTCGATGCGCAGCAGACTGGCGATCTCGGCAATGCCGAGATCGTCCTGGTGGTCAGCGACCGCGCCGACGCCTATGGGTTGCAGCGCGCGCTGAAGCATCGCGTTGCGGCGGCGTTCGTTCCGTTGCAGCGCCCGCGCGATCCTGTTGCGCGCGCCGAATGGGAACGCCGCCTGGCGGATGTGACGGCGGCGTTCACCCCCGATCTGATCGTCCTTGCCGGGTTTATGCGCGTGCTGTCGCCGGTGTTCCTGGATCGCTTCCCCAACCGGGTCATCAATCAGCACCCGGCGCTCCTCCCCGACGACAGCGGCGACACCTTCGTCACCTCGCGCGGCATCGTCATTCCGGCGCTGCGCGGCGCCCACGTCGTCGCCGATGCGCTGCGCCTTGGGCTGCCGATCACGGGGTGCACCGTTCACCGCGTGACGCCCGCCGTGGACGACGGTCCCGTGCTGGCGCGCGCCGAAGTGCCGATCCTGCCCGGCGACACGGAAGAAACCCTCCACGAACGCATCAAGCAGGTCGAGCATCGCCTGATCGTCGAGGTCGTCGCGCGCCTGGCGCGCCTCAACGGATGACCAGCGGCAGATGCACCGACCGCGGCGCGCCGCCGTGCCAGAATCCCGCCGCCAATGTATAGGCGCCGCCGGTTGAAATGCCAGTTGCCGCCTGACCCGACGTGCCGTGCAGCGTATACGCGCCGCCGCTGCTCAAACCGCCGCCGCTGGCGACCACCGGGTTGATGCCGCTGATCGCCGCAGGCGTCACCATAAAGCGCTGTCCGCCCGCCGGTTCCGTCCGCAGCGCGCCAAGCGCCGCGATCGCCACGAGCACGATTGCCAGTCTGCGAAGCATGCTGGTGTGCATCAGCGTCCTCCCTGCGTCAGTAGACCAGCACGACGATGCTGCCGTTTTCGCGCACGCCGTTCGTGAGAAACCTATTGCACACCAGTTTTCTCGAGGAATCAGGCTCAGAAAAAGGTGCAGGCGCGCATGTGGCAAACCGTGGCTCGGATGTATTCGCCATCGCCACATAGTAGCGATTGTTGACGATAAAGCCGAAATCGATCACGCAGGCGTTGAGGGTGTCGCTCCATGCAATCGTCGCCGAGGGCGGCGGGGCAGGTGATACCGGGACAATCGAAACGAAACTGCGTGAAATGGACGAGGTTGGCGAGCTACAGCTTGCAACCACGCCAGCCTTGACCAACCCGTTCGCGCTGGCTGATTGGGCGATGCTATTCGTCCGCACTTGCACCAGCGGTCGCATTGCAACTGTGTTGTGCACCTCCCACGCACCATTATTCAGATTAGGACTGGCTACATTGTCCGGGTTCGGGTTGTACGTCGTCCACGCGCGAAACGCTCCCGCAGTTGCGTAGCCATAGAACGGCAGACCTGCCGGCGCAACGGTATTGATATACATCCCGCCATAGCGTATTGGGTCGTCCGCACCGAAATCAGCATTGATGCCAAAGACCTCTCTGTTGGTGATTCGATTCATGCGGCCAATGCCGACGAACTGGCCAGCATGATCGGTATACACACCGGGCAACGAACTGGCGACCGGCGCTGCACTCAGCGGCTGGCGCGGCGTCAGCGTGGTAAAGCCTCCAGCGCCGCTCTTGCGCACCCGCACTTCCAGATAGGTCTGCTGTTGCCAGAACGGGTTGCCAAAGTCGAGCTGCACAGTAAAGACGCCGTTCGTCACCGCGACAGCGTTCAGCGCAACCGTGGCGCCAACCTGGCTTCCTGCCGTCGCGGCGTCGAACAGCGCAAACTCGAAGTCATATGCGCCATTGGCTGGCGCGCCATTGTCATCGAGGCGTCCCTGGTAGGTGAAGGCGCCGCTGACAACCGCCTGCGGCGCAGGCTGCGCCCGGCTCGTCTGGTGAAACGCATTTGCCACGCTAATGATCAGCGCCAGTGCAGCCGCAATCGAAGCGAACGATGGTCGAGGGGTCATCCAGGGCTCCTTTCTCTGTTAGGTGAAGACGCCAGAATATGTCATGAGCGACGCCAAAGACGTCCCATTGCGCCAGACCTGCCCCGGCAAGGAGGCGAAGAGCGACAGTTATCAACATATGCGAACGCACAGACGACTGCGGAGACGGTCGATCTATGCAGAGATGATGACGAAACGGTTGCCCGGTTGCACTCTTCCGCAGGCTTGCGAGCGGTTGGCGTTGGCTTCGACCGGCTCAGCCCGCGTTGGCTTCGATAGGCTCAGCCAACGTCAGCCCCAAGACAGTCAACATAGGCAATAGTGTGCAACGTCTGGCGGATCACTCTCTAGAAGAACGCAGATCGGCTCCACTTCTTGCAGATTGCAAGCGTGTAGACTTCGAGAAGACCGTGATTTGAGTGAGAGGAGTTACGCGGTGGCGCATGTTCTGGCTTCGCCGGAGCCTGCGACGTGGTGCGGCGAAGCCGCCGCACCACACCACAAAATAAGACAAGTGCCACTCTGCCGAAGGCAAAACGAGCTGTCACGCAGCTCGTCCGTGAGGCGACCGCGTAACTCCTGTAAGGGGATGCAGAGACGACTGCGAAGACGGTCTCTTGGTGCGATAGCACCTGCGGAATTGCAACGTCCATCAACCGCTAGCGCAGATGCCAGCGCCCGGCACGTCAGGCACGGAACCTGAATCACGCACCACCTGATACCGCGATCTGGTACACAATCTCATACGCCATGTGCGGTTCGTGCTTGCCCTTGAGCATCACCGGACCGATCGGGCGCAATTGCCAGGGGAGGTCGAACCCTGGCGGCAACGCATCGATCAGGCGATGCGACACAATAATCTGATCGGCGCGCGCCAGCCCGCTCAGGCGATTGGCGGTATTGACCACATCGCCGATCACGGTGTAATCGAGGCGTTGCGGCGACCCGATATTGCCGACGAGCGCCGGTCCATAGGCGACCCCCACGCCCATGCCCAGGTCGAGACCGAGATCGCGGCGCCAGTCTTTACGGAGCTCGGCGAACGCCAGTTGCAGATCGACCGCTGCGCGCAGCGATCGCGGCACGTCATCGTCGCGCGCAATCGGCACGCCGAACACGCCGATCAACCCGTCCCCCAGAAACTTATCGACCGTTCCGCCATGTCGGTAAAGCGCTTCGGTCATTGCCGTGAAGTAACGATTGAGGATCTGATGCACGAGGATTTGCGGCGCCAGACCTTCCGCGAGCGTCGTGTAGCCGCGAATATCAGCAAACAGCACGACAATATCGCACTCCTGCGGCGCGCCGAACTCACCGCCGCCCGCCATCACCTCTTCGACCACCTGCGGCGACACGTAGCGTCGGAACATCGCGCGCAGGCGTTCCTGTTCCGCACGTTCGAGTTCTTTGATTGCAGTAATATCCTGCATCACCGCCACTCTTCCAATAGGAGCATCGTCGGCGCCGCGCACCGGCGCGACGCTGACATTGAATGTCGCGCCGTCGGCGAGCGTGACTTCCGTGACCGGTTGACCGTTTGAAGGCGTGTGATTCAAGGCGCGCAGCAAGTCTCGATTATCAACAGCATCGTCCACCAATCGACCGATCGCCCCTGAGAGGTTAAGACGCCGTTCGGCGGCGGGATTCGCCAGCAACAGGCGATTCTGCGGGTCGATGAGCAGGATTGGATCGGCGGCGCTGCGCAACACGGCGCCCAGCGTTGAACGTTCATCTTCCACCTCGCGGTACAGGCAGGCGTTCTCGATGACCTGCGCCAGCAAACTGGCGACGGTTTCGAGCAACGTCAGATCGGTTGACTGAAACTGTCGCTCATGACCGCTAACATCGAGCGCGATCAGTCCGATCTGTTTACCGCCCGCCAGCAACGGCGCCAGCGCCAGCGCCGTCACCCCAGCCGCCGCAAGATCGCCAGCGCACGGCGCCAGCAACGCATCAACCGTCGAGAGGACATGCGGAACGGAAAGAATGATCGTTTCGGCGAGGGTGCGCCAGGGCAACCGATCCCGCGCGGCATCGGTCGCAAACACCGCATGCCGCATACTCTGAACCCGGGGGTTGGTCAACACGATGCCACACGCGGCAACCTCAAAAATCGACGCGATGGCATGCGCTGCAATTGTCAGGTTTTCCGCTGCATCCAGGCGCGCCGTCATCGCAATCGACAGGGTATTCACCATGCCAAGCTGACGCACGCGGCGCTGCTCCATGTTGAACAGGCGCGCGTTATCGAGCGCAATGCCCAACTGACTTGCCAGCGTCGAAAGCAGGCGGACATCGGCCTCGCCGAATGCATCAGGAACATACGCCATCACCGAGAGCGCGCCAAACACCTGGCGCGCCGTCTGAATGGGAACCGCCAGCTCCGAACGCACACTCCGCTCCACCCCCAGCGGAGGATAACAGTCGGTCTGAAGAACATCCGTGACCATATGCGGTTCGCGCTGCGCAATCGCCCGTCCGGCGGCGCTGGCGTCGGGCAGTATCGTCTGACCGATTGCCTGCTCGATGATCGCGCTGCCCGCGGCTGCGCTCAGCGCCAGACGTTCATCGTCGCGCAGCACGACGGCGACCAGCGGATACCCAAACGTATGATGGATCAGGTGCACCACCAGCCGCAGCAACTGATCGGGACTCATCAACTCCGTCAGGTGACGGCTGATCTGATTGATGCGCTGCAATTCCTCGGCGCGACGCTCGAGCAGGTCGCGCTGCGTACGAGTCAGATGGAACAATTCTGCATTTTCGAGCGCAACAGCGCTCTGCGCTGCCACGGCATTGAGCAACTCCAGGTGGTCCCGGTTGAAATAGCCAGGAGTGTGATGCACGAGGGTAATTGCCGCGAGGGCGCGTCCTTCGCGCACAAGCGGCACGGCGGCGACGCTCCGCACGGCGCGTTGTTGGGGATTGACCGCAATCCAGCGCGGATCCTCGCGCGTATCGGCGATGATCAGCGGTTTCCGCTCGCGGAGCACCCATCCAGCGACCCCCTGACTCAAAAGATCATTCAGCGGAAGGGTCGGTCGGTTGCGTGTGCTGGAGAAGAGGCGCGGTTGGTCGCTGGTGAGCACCAGGATGCTGGCGCGCACGGCGCCGACGGCATCAGCGAGCCGGTTGAGAAATTGGGTCAGCAGCCGATCCAGATCAAGCGTCGTTCCCAGTTCGCGGGTGAGATGGAGCAACAACTCTGTCTTCCGCTGCTCTGCGCGCAGCGAACGCTGACTGCGCTGCAACCGCAGCATCGCACGCACCCGCGCCAGCAGCTCGGTCAGATCGACTGGCTTCACCAGAAAATCGTCGGCGCCGGCATCGAGCGCCGCAACTTTTGACTCCGGATCGCTATGCCCGGTGATCAGAATCACAGGGATGAACGGGCGGTCTGGATCGGCTTTGATGCGTTCCATCACCTGCCGACCGCTCAAGCCGGGAAGGGAGATGTCCAGCAGCACCAGGTCAGGCGTGACCAATTCCAGATATGCCAGCGCCTCTTCGCCGGTGCTGGCGAGGGAAACCCGATAACCGGCGTTTGTCAGCAGAATCTGAAGCATCCGACGCACACTGGCGTCGTCGTCAACCGCAAGAATATGTGCCAGTTCAGTCATGCTGCGGTGCAAAGAGGCGTCTGAATGCGTCAAAGCCCCGTCTGCGCCATTGTATATCCGCCTGTGCGGATATGCAACCGTTCATTATTGCATCACAACCAAATGTTGCGACCTGTCGCCTTGTTTCTATGCAAAATCTTGCATATACTGCCGCCTGTGAAGACACGCGAGACGATGTTCACGCGCGAGGCGCGCATCTTCAAAGCTTTGATGCACCCGTCGCGGATAGCTATTCTGGAGGCGCTGCGCGATGGTGAGCAGTGTGTTTGCCATCTCGAAGCGCTGCTGAACATGCGGCAGGCGTACATCTCTCAGCAACTGGCAGTGCTGCGCAGGGCAGGCATTA
>JAUQOW010000221.1 GCA_030550675.1 Chloroflexota bacterium | reverse complement strand
ACCACGGCATCACCCCCCCTGAAGCCTGGGGGGTTGAGTCATTCGATTATTACAACCGCATAGTGCGCGGCATTGCAATGATCTCACTGGTGCAATACGCCGATTATGCGCTTGGACACAGCCGCTTTACCTGTGCGGAATTGATCGCCACCAGCATGATCGACCCTGAGCGGGTAGTGCAGATCCCTTGCCCGATAGCTGCATCGCCGGATCTCTCCGGCGCCCCTGATCCCCATGTGGTCAGACAATTCAACCTGCGCGATCGACGAGTCCTGCTCTATGTCGGACGCATAGCGCGCAACAAGCGCATCCATATGCTGATTGAAGCGTTGCCTGCCATCGTAGCGCGTCATCCTGAAACGCTGCTGATACTGGTCGGCGATTATCGCCCTCCGGTCTATCAACAGTACGCCCGTGCGGTTCGTGCGCATGCGTACAGACTGGGGGTCGCGGATCATGTGCAGTTTGTCGGTCAGGTCGATGATGCAACGCTTGATCAGTTATACCGCGCCTGCGCCGTCTTTGTGACTGCCAGCATCCATGAAGGCTTCTGTATGCCGGTCGCCGAAGCGATGGCGCGCGGTCGTCCTGTGGTTGCCACGCGCGTGACCGCGCTGCCCGAAACCGTTGGGGACGCAGGACTGCTATTCGATCCCGACGATACAGCCGGTCTGGCTCATCAGATATGCCGCTTGCTCGACGAACTGCCGCCGCCCGGCGATCATTCGGATCCATTGGCGATTATGCGCCTTGCACCCGCTGACGAGGCGGATATTGCCAGACTGCGCCGTAGCAAGATCGGGATTGTGACGCCTCGCTACGGCATTGAGGTTGTGGGAGGCGCTGAAAGCGGCATCCGCGGATGGGCGGAACAACTGGCTGCCTGCGGTTATGCGGTCGAAGTGTTGACCACTACAACGCTCGACATGGCCGCCTGGGGAGATCATACCCCTCCCGGCGTGGAATATCTCAACGGCGTCACTGTTCGCCGGTTCAAAACATCCAGCGTGGATGATCGACCCTTTCACGCTTTGCGGCTGAAGGTTGATCTTGGCGAGCGCCCGCGATTCCGCGAAGAAGAACGCTTCATGGAGGGCAACCTGCGAAGTTTCGACCTTGAACGCTTTATCGCTGCACACGCCGACGAGTATGCCTGTCTGCTCGTCACGCCGTATCTGTACGGAACCAGTTACTGGACGATTCAGAGGGCGCCGGATCGCTCGATCCTCATTCCCTGTCTGCACGACGAACCGATGGCGCGACTCAGCATCGTGCGCATGATGCTTGAACGGGCATCCGCGCTCTTCTTCAATTCGGAGGAAGAGAGCGAGTTCGCCTCGCACACGCTCAAGGTCGTGAATCCGTATCGCACATGCCTTGGCTTTGGCTTCCCTGATCATCCCGATCAGGGTGATCCGCTGCGCTTCCGCCAGCGAACCGGGATCACGGGACCAATGTTGCTCTATGCCGGGCGCCTGGAATTGGGGAAGAATGTGCCGCTCTTAATTGATTACTTTGTGCGCTATAAGGCGGAGCGTCCCGGTCCGCTGACATTGGCGCTGAGCGGAACTGGCGATGTCTCTCCGCCGGAGCGTCCCGATATCGTCAGATTGGGCGTGCTGTCGCGCGAAGACCTGACCGACGCTTACGCCAGCGCACTGGCGCTCTGTCAACTGTCACTGAATGAGAGTTTCTCGCTGGTGCTGATGGAGTCGTGGCTTCAGGGGCGCCCGGTCATCGTTCATTCCGATTGCGCTGTGACCTGCGGGCACGTTGAACGGAGCGGCGGAGGATATGCCATCGGATCCTACGAAGAGTTTCGCGCGGCAGTGGATGCACTGCTGGCGGACGAGACAGCATGCGCCGCGCTCGGCGAACGCGGAAAAGCCTATGTACTCGAACGCTATGCCTGGAGTCGGTTGTTGCCGCGCATCGAGGAGAGCATCGCGCGTTTCAGCCGTCCCCGTCCGTTGTATGCGCGCCTGGCGCAGCGCGGCGTCGCGCGCGCCCTGTTGTTCACCCGGCAACGCTACGATGATGACTTTCTGGACCTGGTCGAGCGTGCGGTTGCCGAATCAAAGGCGCGCAGAGCGCGCAGCGCGTGACATCGTCGATCTTCGCTGGCTATCAGTCTCATTATCCGTCAAAATCCGTCTTAGCCCGCGCACATCCGTGTCCTATTCCAGATCGTGCCGCGTCACTTCGCCCGTTTCACTGTTGTACACGGCGCAGGTGGCGGCGCCGTAGAGTTCGCCCATCACTTCGCCGGGGTTGACAAGCGTCACCGCGCCGCGCTGCACGACAGTGTATTGGTGGTTGTGCCCACAGCAGACCAGACCGTACCGCCCGCTCTCCAGCAACGGCATGGCGATCTCCGGATAATGCGTCACTGCAACTCGCAACCCATTCAGATCGAGATCGGCAAACGCGCCGTGCAGCGTGATTGTCGGAAACTGCGCTGCGGTCGTCGTCAGACGGAACAGATCACCGTCATTGTTGCCGAACACAACGTGGATCGGTCCAGCAAACCCCTCGCCTAACTGCCGCATGATGAACGGCGAGCAGAGATCGCCGCAACAGATCAGCGCGTCTGCGCCGCGCACACGCTCCAGCGCCGTCGCCAGACGTGAAATGTGGTCGTGGATGTCTGAGACGATGGCAATGCGCATAGTTCCTCCTCTCCATTCGCACGAGGTACACAGGTATTATACAGGGGTCAGGATGCAGGAGAACCAAGAACCGAGAACCAAGAACCGAGAACCAAGAACCGAGAACCAAGAACCGAGAACCAAGAACCGAGAACCAAGAACCGAGAACCAAGAACCGAGAACCAAGAACCAGGGAAGGAAACGAGGAAGCAGGAGCCAGAAGTTGGGAGATAGACATCTAACACTCAATCGTCAAGAATGCCCGAATCTGATCCGTAACACGCTGTGTTCGTCACCTTCAACCTTCTCACCTTCAACCTTCTCACCTTCAACCTTCTCACCTTCAGCCCTCTCACCTCTTCCACAACCCCCGATAAAGTGTTATACTGACACCAATTCAGTGACCCTGAGCTGATAGCGAAAGGGAGTACCTATGCGCCCCTTTAACTCGATCTACACCCACGGCTTCATCCGCGCGGCGGTCTGTATCCCGTCGCTGCGCGTCGCTGATCCGGACTATAACGTCGCTCGCACCATCGCGCTCGCAGAGCGCGCCAGCGCCGCCAATGCCGCTGTCGCGCTCTTCCCTGAACTTGGTCTCTCAGCGTACACCTGCGATGACCTGTTTCAGCAGGACGCGCTGCTCGAAGGCGTGTTGAGCGCTCTTTCGCGTCTCATCGATGCCAGCCGCACCCTGACGCCGGTTGTGCTGGTGGGTGCGCCGTTGCGCGTCGATGGCGGGTTGTACAATTGCGCAGTCGTTATCTATCGCGGGCGCATCCTGGGAGTCGCGCCGAAGAGCTACATCCCGAACTACCGCGAGTTCTACGAAAAACGACAGTTCAGCGCCGCGCGCGACGCGATCCGGCAAATAGTTGATCTGGCGGGCGCGTCTGTTCCCTTTGGCAACGATCTGATCTTCACAGCGGAGAATGTTCCTGGTTTTGCGCTGCACGTCGAGATCTGCGAGGATGTGTGGGTCCCTGCGCCGCCGAGCACATTTGCTGCGCTGGCAGGCGCAACCATCCTTGCCAACCTCTCCGCCAGCAACATCACCATCGGCAAAGCCGACTACCGGCGCATGCTGTGCGCCGCTCAATCCGGCGTCTGCCTGGCTGCCTACCTCTATTCCGCCGCCGGTCCCGGCGAGTCGACAACTGACCTGGCATGGGATGGGCATGCGCTGATCTACGAACTCGGCGAACTGTTGGCGGAAAGTGAACGCTTTGCCCACGATGAGCAGATCATCACCGCCGACATCGACCTGGAGCGGATTGTCCAGGAACGGATGCGCACCACCAGTTTCGCTGACTCTGCTGGTGATCACCGCGAGCGCCTGCGCGCCATGCGACGCATTCCATTCACGTTTGAGGTCCCCTCTGGCGATGTGCCGCTGCGACGCGCCATTGCCCGTTTCCCCTACGTGCCCGGCGACCCTGTTCGCCGCGACGAGCGCTGCTACGAAGCATACAACATCCAGGTTCACGGACTGATGAAGCGGTTGGTCAGCACCGGCATCGAAAAAGTTGTGATCGGCGTTTCCGGCGGATTAGACTCAACCCAGGCGTTGATCGTCTCAGCGCGCACAATGGACCGTCTCACCCTTCCGCGCACAAATATTCTCGCCTACACCATGCCAGGATTCGCCACCAGCGAGATCACCCTGACCAATGCGCGCAATCTGATGCGTGCGCTCGGCGTCAGCGCAGGCGAAATCGACATCCGACCCTCGTGTATGCAAATGCTGCGCGACATCGGGCATCCGTTTGCGCGCGGCGAACCGGTGTACGACGTGACCTTCGAGAATGTGCAGGCAGGCGATCGCGCCTCGCATCTCTTTCGTCTGGCGAACATGCATAATGCGCTCGTCGTCGGCACTGGCGACCTGAGTGAACTGGCGCTCGGCTGGGCCACCTACGGCGTCGGCGATCATATGTCGCACTATAACGTCAACGCCTCCGTGCCGAAGACCCTCATCCAACACCTCATCCGCTGGGTCGCCGACTCGGGTCAGTTCGATGAGGCAACGAGCGCCATTCTGCATTCCATTCTGAGCACCGAGATCTCACCAGAACTGGTGCCGCCTGATGGCGCCGATCGTTCGCGCCCCGCGCAGAGCACGCAGGCAATCATCGGTCCTTACGAGTTGCAGGATTTCAACCTCTTTTATATCACGCGCTACGGCTTTCGCCCCAGTAAGGTTGCGTTCCTGGCATGGAACGCCTGGAGCGATGCAACCCGCGGCGAATGGCCCGCCGGACTGCCCGGCGACGAGCGCCGACAGTACGATCTGGCGACGATCCGGCGCTGGTTGGAGGTGTTCCTGTGGCGCTTCTTCAAACTCAGCCAGTTCAAGCGTTCGGCGTTGCCGAACGGTCCCAAGGTCGGCTCCGGCGGCTCGCTCTCGCCGCGCGGCGACTGGCGCGCGCCAAGCGATGCGGAGGCGGATGTGTGGATCGACGAACTGCGCCGGAACGTTCCAGACTGTATTCCCTCATAGAGCAATCGAGCGGAGAGTGCACAATATCGCATGCGTTGACCCATCGTGCGGTTGGCGTTGGCTTAGCCTGTCGAAGCCAACGCCAACCGCCTCGCAGGCTGAATTCGTCCAGGTTCAGGTTGATGACTCTATCACAAACGCCCGGCGAGAAGCAGCGATCAGCAATGACGCCATAACAGAGGAGACCTTTGCGCCTTTGCGCTTTCGACGGCATAGGGGAAAACCTTATCCATACCCCGGGGGCAATGCTGTTGACAAATACCGGTCATAGAGTATCATTGCAGCGACCCATTCCGCAGAGGAGAAGCATCCATGACCGAAGAATCCGGCATCCCTCCCCTTCGCTTCGGCATTATCGGCAGCGCTGCCGGCATCGCCGAAACGCATCTGAAAGCGCTTACCCAACTTCCTGGCGCAATTATTGCTGGCATGGCAGATATTGCCGTCGAACGCGGCGAAGCGCGCGCCAGAGCATTCGGCTGCCCGTTCTTCGCCGATCACCGCGCAATGCTCGACGCCGTTCATATTGATGTCGCCGTGATCTGTGCACCACACCCGTTGCATGCCGCGCTCGCCATCGACTGCCTGGATGCTGGCGCGCACGTGCTGGTCGAAAAGCCGCTGGCGGTCAGCGTCTCCGAAGCGGATGCCATGATCGCCGCCGCTGATCGCGCCGGGCGGATTCTGGCGGTCTGTTTTCAGCAACGATTTCGCCCGGTCGTCGAATACGCCCGCGCCCTGATCGAGGCGGGCGAGATCGGCGAGATCGTGCGCGTGCTATGCGTTGAACCATGGTTTCGCACGCAGTTCTATTACAACTCGGCAGCCTGGCGCGGCACATGGCGCGGCGAAGGCGGCGGCGTCCTCATGAACCAGGGTCCCCACCCGCTCGATCTGCTCTGCCACCTGGCTGGTCCGCCTGCGAAAGTCTGGGGGTGGGTGCGCACGCAGGGTCATGCCATTGAGTGCGAGGATGTCGCTCAGGCGCTGCTGGAATATCCCAACGGCGCGCCCGGCTACATCTACTTCAGCACCGTCGAAGCCGGTTCGCCGCAGCGCACCGAAATCGCTGGCGACCGCAGCGCGCTTGAACTGACCAGGGATTACCTGACTATTCGCCGCTTCGCCACGCCGCTCAGCGAGTATCGCGCCACCGTGCAGGAAATGTGGAGCCAGCCCCAGGTTCAGACCGAAACGCTCCACCTGCCCGGCGATGGCGGCGGACACCTGGCGGTCTACCGCGATCTGGCGGCTGCCATCATAGAAGGGCGTCGCCCGCGTTGCGATGCACGCGAAGCGCGCATGTCGCTCGAACTCGCCAATGCAGTGATCTACTCAGGCGTCATAGGGCAGGCGGTCACGCTGCCGCTCGACCGCCAGGCGTATGATGCGCTGCTCGACGACCTGCGAGCCGGAAGGAGAACGTTGTGAGCGATGGAGCGATTCGTTTCGGAATTATCGGCGCCGGGGTCGCCGGACGCTACCACGCGCAGGCGATTGCACAGACTCCTGGCGCCCGACTGGTCGCCGTTTGCGCGAGTCGTCCCGAACGCGCTGCAGCGCTGGCAGAAGCCTCTGGCGCAAGCGTTGAGCCTGATGTGGACGCACTGCTGGGGCGCAACGACATCGATGCGGTCTGTATCTGCACTCCTAGCGGGCAGCACGCCGCGCAGGGCATCGCCGCAGCGCAGGCAGGCAAACATGTGCTGGTCGAGAAACCAATCGCCATCACCCTGGCTGACGCCGATGCGCTGATCAACGCCTGCCGCGCAGCAGGCGTCCATCTTGGCGTTGCGCTCCAGCGCCGCACCGACCCGGATTTCTGCGCGGCGCATGATGCAATCGCGGCAGGCGCATTTGGGCGACTGGCGCTCGGCGCCATCACTGTCCCCTACCTGCGCACCCAGGAATACTACGATTCGGCGGACTGGCGCGGCACATGGGCGCTCGACGGCGGCGGCGCGCTGATGAACCAGGGCATCCATCTTGTCGATCTCCTCCTCTGGCTCATGGGCGATGATGTGGTTGAGGTGCAGGCATACACCACAACACTCGCGCGCGCGATTGAAGTCGAAGATTGCGTCAGCGCCGCATTGCGCTTCGCCAGCGGTGCGTTGGGCGCTATCGCCGCCACCACGGTGGCAGCGCCAGGCTTCCCCCATCGCGTTGAGGTCTATGGCACGCACGGCGGGTTGCAGATCGAGGGTGAAGCGATTGTGCGCTGGGAAACGACGAGCGCATCGACTGCTCCCGCCCCGCGCGCGGCAGACGGCGGCGCAGGACGGCAGGCAGCGGGCGCGGGCGCGCATCCAACCGGCATCAGCGCCATCGGGCACACGCGCATCATGCACGACTTTGTCGCCGCGATCCGCGACCGGCGCGCGCCGCTGGTCACTGGCGAGGAGGCGCGCCGTGCGCTGGCTGTTGTGCTGGCAGTGTACGAATCGGCGCGCACCGGGCGACCAGTGCGCCCGATGTAGGGGCGCCCCCCCGTGGGCGCCCGATGTAGGGGCGCCCCCCCGTGGGCGCCCAACGCGGTCGCTGGGGTACGGGCGCCCTCACAAGGGTAGAGTTTTCAGGCGCGCCCTCGTGTTGCATCGCTCGTTTCAGGCATCAGGATGCGCAAACTCCCCCTTCTCCCCTTGTGGGAGAAGGGGGCAGGGGGGATGAGGGGAAAAAGGCGTCAGGATGCGGAAA
>JAUQOW010000220.1 GCA_030550675.1 Chloroflexota bacterium | reverse complement strand
CGCTGGAACGGATTGGCTCGCGGTTCATGATGGGGGGCGGAGTGCTGCTCCTGGCGCTCGCGGGAGAAGCTGTCAACACAAATGTGTCCGGCGGTTCGCCGCGCCCGCTGGCGCCGCTCAGCATTGCCGCTTCGCTTGTGTATGTCGTTAGCGGGTTTGTGCTCTATAGCCGCGCCCGATTGATGGTGTTGCAGGCGCAGTGGCTGCAGGAAGGAGCGCGCGTCGCGCCGCAGGTCGAACGGCGATGGGTTCACGGCAGTTGGTTGCTGATTGCGCTGATAACGACAGGCGCCGCGTTACTCCCACGCTCGTATGCGCCCGGTCTGCTCGATACGCTGCGCACGCTGCTTGGCGTCGTCGGGTATGCGCTGGCGATAATCGGGTATGCGCTGATGTGGTTGCTTGTGCTGTTGCTGACGCTGCCTGCATGGCTGATCTCGCTCTTCGCCCCAACTGGAACGCCTGTCTCCGCGCCGCATCCTCCAACACCGCCGACAGCGCCGCCATCGGTTGAGCACACCCCCAATCTGCTGGCGGCGCTGGTCTTCTGGCTCTGCATGCTGCTGCTGATCGGGTATGCGGTGACCGTGATCGTTCAGCGTCATCCTGCGTTGATGCAGCGCATCGGCATTGCACCGCTGATCCAATCGCTGATTGCCCGGTTGCGCTCACTCTGGCGGCGGGGCGCGTCCTGGGCTGAGCTGGCGACCCGCGCTGCGGAAGATGCCCTGCGCCGACCACCAGCCGCATCGCAACGGCGGCGCGGTTATGTGAGTCTGCGCCGTCTGTCGCCGCGCGATCGAGTGCGCTACTTCTACCTGGCAACGCTGCGCCGCGCCGCTCAGAGCGGCATGGCGCGCCTGCCGGCGCAAACGCCCTACGAATACGCCCGGCGGCTGGAAGATGCACTGCCCGAGTCGGCGCCGGATGTCGCCGCACTGACCGATGCGTTTATTACTGCTCAATATAGCCCATATACGCTCACTTCCGCTGATGCTGAGCGGGCGCGACGACCATGGGAACGGTTGCGTCGCGCGCTCCGCAGAAGACGTTCAAGCCGAATAGAAGAGGTGCGCCATGTCGATGACCCGACGTGAACGACTCGCCGCAGCAATCCGCGGCGAACCGGTTGATCGCCCGCCAGTGGCGCTGTGGCGCCATTTTCCGGTGGACGACCAGGACCCCGAACAACTGGCGTTGTCCGTCGCTGCGTTTCAGACGCAGTACGATTGGGATTTCGTCAAGTTTACGCCATCAAGCAGTTTCTGCGTTGAGGATTGGGGATGCCGCGTTGTGTATCGCGGGCACTCCGAAGGAACCAGCGACTATGTCGCGCGTCCGGTCAGCGTCCCTGCCGACTGGCGGCGGATTGAGCCGCTTGACCCGCGCGCGGGCGCGCTTGGCGCGCATCTGGTCGCCGTGCGACGCGCACGTGACTTGATCGATCCCGACGTTCCGCTGCTGGCGACAGTCTTCAGCCCGATCAGTCAGGCGAAGAATCTGATCGGCAATGGGATGGACATCGTGCATCTGCGACGCCACCGCTCCGACCTGCTGCATGCGCTCGAGGCGATTACTGAAACGACCGTCCGCTTCGTCGAAGCCGTGCTGGACGCTGGCGCCGACGGCATTTTCTATGCAATGCAACGGTGCACGGCGGACGTGATCAGCGAAGCCGAGTACCGCGAGGTCTGCCGTCCGCTCGATCTGCGCATCCTCGAAGCGGCGCACACAGCCAGCGCCGCTCAGGGAAAACCGTCGTTCATTTTGCTCCACCTGCATGGAGTTTATTCCTACTTCGACATCGCAGCAGAGTATCCGGCGCAGGCGCTCAACTGGCACGACCGCGACACAGGACCTGACCTCGCCGAGGGCGCGCGCCGCTTTCCGGGGATGGTCGTCGGCGGGTTGAGCCAGCGCGACATCGTTGAAGGCTCGCCAGCCGCCGTGCAGTCGCTCGCGCGCCAGGCGATCGAGGCGATGAACGGACGGCGCATCTGTCTTTCGACCGGCTGCGTGATGCCAACGACGGCGCCATGGGGCAACATTCGAGCGTTGCGGGCTGTCGTGGATCAATGATCCGGCGTGAATTCAGCATTGCGGAAGGAACGCTCCTGTTCATTTCCGCATATGTTCTCTCAGCCGGGCTGGGCATTATCCGTCAGGCGTTGTTCAATGCCGAGTTTGGTGCAGGCATGGAAGCGAGCGCCTACTACGCCGCCTTCCGTCTGCCCGATACGATCGCCAGCCTGATCAGCGGCGGCGCGCTGTCGAATGCGATGATACCGGCGCTGCTCGGCGCACGCTACGAATCCGGCGACGCCGCCGAGCAGCGTCTGGTGAACCTGGCGGCGACCACGCTGACCATTGCGGTCTCGCTGGTGGTGCTGGTCTGCATCATCTTCGCCCCTTTCTTTGTGCGCTTTATCCTTGCCCCTGGATTCGATGACGAAACAGCGGCGCTGACCGTGGCGCTGACCCGGATTATGCTGGCGCAACTGGCGCTGGTCGTGCTGGCAAGTGTGACGATTGCCGCGCTTAACGCACGGAATCAGTTCTTATTGACGGCAATCTCAATAGTGACGCACAACGTCGCCATGATCGGCGGCATCCTGGCAGCGCGTTTCATTCCCGGCGTGGGCATTTACGGTCCGACGTTCGGTGTCGTCGGCGATGCGATCCTGCAACTGATCATTCTCTGGCCCGGGTTGCGCGCTAATCATTTTCGCGTGCGTCCGGCATGGGATCTGCGTGATGCGCGACTGCGCCGGATGCTGCGTCTGCTGGCGCCCAATGGTCTGTCGTCCGGCGTGAACTACGCTGGCGGCATCGTCGATACCGCATTTGCATCACTAGCGCGGGAGCCGGGGGCGCTGCCAGCGCTCTTCAACGCCGGTTTGTTGATGGGCGTGCCGCTCCGGTTGATCGGCGTTGCGCTGGCGCAGGCGGCATTCCCGCGCATCGCCGCTCACGCAGCACGCAGCGATTGGATGCGGATGCAACGCACCCTGATTGCGGCGCTGGCGATCAGCATGGCTCTGGCGATTGCGGCTGCACTCACGCTGGCGCTCATCGGGCGTACACTCGTTCGCCTATTGTTTGAACGCGGGCGCTTCGATGCTGTTGCGGGCGATCTGACCACGCTGCTGTTCGTAGTGTATCTCGCAGGTCTGCCGGTGTACGTCGCCACTGAAGTGCTGACGCGCGGGCTGATCGCGCTGCACGACACGCAGACGCCGCTGGTGACGAATTGTGCGCAACTCGCGGGACGCGGCGTGTTGATCTGGATGTGGCTGGAACCGTGGGGCGTGACAGCAATTCCGGCGGCTTTTGCGATCACCTCGGCGCTGGAAACGATAGCGCTGGGGATGGCGCTGGCGTGGCGGATGCAGCGGAGGCGCGAGGCGCAGGGCGAGAGGCAAGCGGCGGCAAGGGTGGAAGGTTGAAGGCGGACGGTTGAAGGTAGAGACGTTGCATTGCAACGTCGCACTCAATGGGGCGCATCGCAACGTCGCACTCAATGGGGCGCATCGCAACGTCGCACTCAATGGGGCGCATTGCAACGTCGCACTCAATGGGGCGCACCACAACGTCTCAACACGGCGCCCGTTGAATATGGCGTCGTCATCGTAGGGACGCCCCCCCGCAGCCGCCCGAAACCATATCCCGTCATAGACCATGACTCTGGTATAATTCAAAAGAGTGTATTCTCACCATTGCATTCAAATAATTTGCAGGCGCATGTACGACGATCTTCCGACAAGTTATCAGGTTCGAGACATCACTATCTCTCCCAATATTGTGCTGGCGCCGATGGTCGGCGTCACCGACAGCATTTTCCGCCGCATGATCCTCAGCCTGGGGGGATGCGGTCTGGTGTGCAGCGAAATGACCAGCGCCTCGGCAGTCAGCCCGCGCGCGCGCAGCCGCCATCGTCAGCTCGACTATTTGCCCGAAGAGCGCCCGATAGCCATGCAGTTGAGCGGCAGCGAGCCGGAGCTGGTTGCGGCGGCTGCGCGCGTCGTCGAAGAGTTGGGCGCCGATATTCTCGACATCAACTGTGGTTGCCCCTCGCCAAAGGTGACCGGCGGCGGGCACGGCTCGGCGCTCCTGCGCGACCTGCCGAAAATGGAACGGTTGCTCAAGGCGGTGTGCAATGCTGTCCAGATCCCGGTTACGCTCAAGTTTCGCGCTGGCTGGGATGAAGAGAGCCTGAATTATCTGGACACCGCAAAAATGGCGGAGCAGGCGGGGGTTGCAGCGCTGGCGCTGCACCCGCGCACGCGCGCGCAGGGATATAGCGGCGTCGCCGACTGGCGCCGCGTTGCTGAAGTCAAACGTGCGGTGCGCATTCCCGTCATCGGATCGGGCGATGTGCGCGATGCGGCTGATGCATTGCGCCGTCTGCGCGAGAGCGGCGCTGATGGCGTCATGATCGGTCGGGCAGCGATGCACAACCCCTGGATCTTTCGCCAGATCGCTCAATTGCGTGCAGGAATGCAGCCAATGGTGGTAACGCCTGCCGACAAGTATGAGTTCCTGACGCGCTATCTGGAGATGTGTTGCGAAGAGCTTCCTGAGCGCCTGGCGCTGAACAAACTGAAACAGCTCATCGGGCAGTTTGGCATCGAACTGCCAGGCGCCGCGGCATTGCGCAGCGCTATCCATCATTCGACGAACGTTGCCAAGGCGCGAGAACATCTGGACCGGTTTTTCGCTCAATACGTCGATGCAGCGGTGGCTGGTTGACACACATAGACCATTGCGGTAACATACGTTGACATTGAGCATTCTGCTGCGGTGTTGTTCGCCATTCACTGCCGAAGGCGCTCGCGAGGCGACCGTGCTATCTGGCGCACGTTCAGAGGCGTGGTCGGGCATGTTGCGCGCTGGAGACACTCATGAACGAACAGGTTGAAGCGTTTTTGCGTCATCTGGCAGACGAACGCCATCTTGCCGCCAACACGATCGCGGCGTATCGCACCGATCTCGAACAGTTTTGCGGCTTTTTGAACAAGAGAGGGCGCTCCGAGTGGCGTGACGTGACGCACGATGATGTGCTGGCGTTTATGATCGATCTTCGTGAGCGCCGCTATGCCAGCTCGACAGTGGCGCGCAGAGTCGCGGCAGTGAAGTCGTTTTTCACATTCCTGACCAGTCGCGGCATTGTGCAGCGCGATCCTGCCGAGCGCATCGACTCGCCAAAAGTTGATCGCGATCTGCCGCGCGCGCTGACGCCGCATCAGGTCGATGAGTTGCTTGAACTGCCATTGCGCTCGCCGACGCCGGAGCGCATCCGCGATAAGGCGATGCTCGAATTGCTGTACGCCACCGGGATGCGGGTGAGTGAACTTGTGGCATTGAACGTGAGCGATGTCAATCTTGAGCGGAACGAAGTTCGTTGCATCGGCAAGAATGGACGGATGCGCGTTCTGCCGATTAATGGGTCTGCGGCAACGGCGCTGGAAGAGTACTTCGATATCGGTCGCAGCCAGCTTGCCCGTGGCAGCGGGGCGTCAACCGAGGCGTTGTTCCTCAATCACCGCGGCAAACGCCTGACGCGCCAGGGGTTCTGGTTGATCCTCAAACAGTACGCCGAGGAACTCGGGTTGAGCGATCTGACGCCTCATATGCTGCGGCACTCATTTGCGGTGCATATGCTCAATGCCGGTTTTGATCTGCGCGCTGTGCAGGAATTGCTTGGGCATACGTCGATTTCAACGACGCAGATCTACACTCATCTCAATCACGGCGGGGCGCCTGTGCAAGGTGCGCATCCTGAGTCGCGCGTCAGCGAGGTCAACGGCATTGCGGACAATCGGGCGCTTGTGCCGGAAGAAAAGTAGAAGAATACAACAAGTATGCCAGCCACAACTCTCGATCAGTTGGTGTCGCTCTGTAAACGACGCGGCTTTGTGTTCCCCAGTTCCGAAATCTACGGCGGATTGCAGGGCGTGTTCGACTGGGGACCGCTCGGCGTTGAACTGAAGAACAATATCATTGCTTCGTGGTGGCGCACAAATGTCTACGAACGCGATGATATGGAAGGCCTGGACGCCGCCATCCTCATGAATCGCCTGACCTGGCGCTATTCCGGGCACGAGGAGACGTTCAACGATCCGCTCGTTGACTGCCGCGACTGCAAAAGTCGCTGGCGCGCCGACCACATCCAGGGGCGCTGCCCGAACTGTGGATCGACCAACCTGACTGAGCCGCGTCCGTTCAACATGATGTTCAAAACCGCCGTCGGTCCGGTGGCGGACGCTGACTCGTTTGCGTATCTGCGACCGGAAACCGCCCAGGGCATTTTTGTGAATTTCGGCAATGTGCTGGCGACCACCAGTCGCAAGCTGCCATTCGGCATTGCGCAGGTCGGCAAGGCGTTCCGCAATGAGATCAATCCGCGCAACTTCCTCTTCCGCGTGCGTGAGTTTGAGCAGATGGAGATTGAGTATTTCGTCATGCCGGGGACAGAGGACGAATGGCATCAACGCTGGCTCGAAGATCGGCTCGCCTGGTGGGAGAGCATCGGCATTCCCCGCGAGCGGCTCAAGATTTATGATGTGCCGCCGGACGAACTGGCGCACTACTCGAAACGCACGTTCGACCTGATGTACAACTACCCCACCCTGGGGTATGAGGAGGTCGAAGGGATCGCCAGCCGCACCGACTACGACCTCGGTTCGCATAGCCGCGACCAGGAAACCCTCAATCTGACGGCGCGCACCAATCCGAACCGCGATAGCACCGCCAGGCTGACCTATTATGACCCGGAGAGCAAACGGCACGTCGTACCCTTCGTGATCGAGCCGTCGGCTGGCGTCGGGCGCTGCTTCCTGGCGGTGCTCGCCGAAGCCTACGACGAACAGATGGTTAAAGCGCCGCCGCCGGACCGGATCAGCGCTGTGACTGACGCGCTCGAAGCGTTCCTCAAATCGGTCGGCAGGAGCGACAAACTGGCGCCTGAGACGCGCGATGCGCTCCTCGAACGCGGGCAGTCCATCCTGGCAGGTTTGCCCGAAGCCATGCCGCAGATCGAGACGCTTCTGGCGATGCCCGGGGCCGATCAGATTGAATTGGGGAAAAAACTGCGCGGACAGGCGCAGGGACCAATTGACGAATTCTTTCGCACCGTGCTGCACCTGAAACCGCATCTCGCGCCTATCCGCGTCGCCGTCTTCCCGCTCAAACGCAACCACGAAGGGCTGGTCGCTATGGCGCGTGATCTGCGGAAATCGATTCAGACCGGCAGTTTTTTCCGCACGGTCTACGACGACACCGGCGCCATTGGCAGACTCTACCGCCGCCAGGACGAAATCGGCACGCCTTACTGCGTCACCGTCGATTTTCAGTCGCTCGACGATGGCACCGTCACCGTGCGCGACCGCGACACCATGCAGCAGGTGCGCATCCCGGCATCGGAAGTCCGGGCATATGTGAGCAAAGCATCTTAAGGGCGCCCACAGCCCCTCTCCAGGGTAGAGTTTTTCGGGTGCGAGGGGTGTTTGTTGTCGCGTCCTGACGCCTGTTGTTGCCCTCACCCCCCGCCCCTCTCCCGGAGCGCGGGAGAGGGGCGCGTTTTAGCGTCCTGATGCCTGAAACGGACGATTCAACACGAGGGTTTGCCGAAAAATCTACCTTTGTGAGGTAGGGGCGCCCCCCTGTGGGCGCCCGTCGCGGGCAGGCACAGGGGCCTGCCCCTCCATTGGCGGGGTGGTGGTCGGGGCGCCCCCCTGTGGGCGCCCGTCGCGGGCAGGCACAGGGGCCTGCCCCTCCATTGGCGGGGTGGTGGTCGGGGCGCCCCCCTGTGGGCGCCCGTCGCGGGCAGGCACGGGGGCCTGCCCCTCC
>JAUQOW010000033.1 GCA_030550675.1 Chloroflexota bacterium | reverse complement strand
GGATGATGGTCTATGACCTGGATGTCCTGGCTGACGGTGGCGATTGTCGTTGCCACGATTGCAGGGATCGCCATCGGGCGCTGGCCCTGGCTGCGCGCTGATCGCGCCACTATCGCGGTGGTCGGCGTGGCGGCGCTGCTGGCGAGCGGCGCGATCACCCTCGAAGAGGCTTTCGAGGCGCTCGACCTCGATACCCTTCTGCTCCTCTTCAGCATGATGGTGCTCAACGGGCAACTCTACAACGCCGGTTTCTTCGGCGTGGTGGCGCAGCGCGTGGTGCGGGTGGCGCATTCGCCGCGCGGGTTGCTGGCGCTGATTATTGCGGCGTCGGGCGTGCTCTCGGCGCTCTTTTTGAATGATACGATTGCGCTTATGCTCACGCCGCTCGTGCTTGATACCACTCGCGCGCTGCGGCGCGATCCGATCCCCTACCTGATCGGGCTGGCGACGAGCGCCAATGTCGGCTCGACAGCGACGATCACCGGCAACCCGCAGAACATGATCATCGGCAATGCGTCGGGCGTTTCCTACGCGGCGTTTGCCGCTGCGCTCGCGCCGACAGCGCTGATTGGCATGGCAATCTGCTGGCTGGTGATAGTGCTGGTCTATCCGCAGGAGTTCCGCCGGGGACGCTTCGATGCGCCGGAAGTCGGGCGGATGCGGGTCTATCGTCCGCTGCTGCGGAAAGTGGCAGTGGTTGCGCCGGTAATGCTGGCGCTGATGATCGCAGGCGTTCCCGTGGCGCTCGCGGCGTTTCTGGCGGCGGCGGCGCTGCTCGCCACCCGACGGTTGCGCCCGGAACGGATCTGGAAGACGGTGGACTGGACCCTGCTCGTCTTCTTTGCCGGTCTCTTCATCGTAACCGGCAGCCTCAAGGTGCAGGGCGTGACCGACGAACTCTTCTCGGCGACGGCGCCGCTCATCGGCGGGAGCCTGATCATGTTCGGCGTTGTCACTGCTGTTCTCTCAAACCTGATCAGCAATGTGCCCGCCGTGCTGGTGCTGCAACACCTGATTCCCGCCCTGCCGCAACCCGACCGCGGCTGGCTCATGCTGGCGGCGGCTTCGACTCTGGCGGGCAATCTGACGTTGATCGGTTCAGTCGCCAATTTAATCGTGGCGGAACTTGCGGCGCGCTGGGGAGTGCGATTGACATTCGGCGCCTATCTGCGCGCTGGCGTGCCGATCACCGTGTTGACCTTACTGGTTGCGTTCGTGCTGGTGTAGCATCAGACCAACCTGGGCATAACGAAGATATCGACAATCATTGAGATCATTGTCAGTCCATGGAGCGCAACCGGCGCCCACACGCTGCGGGTTTTCAGCGCCAGATACCCGCCGGCAATCCCGATCGGCAGCCCCATCGCCGCCATCATTGCGCGTTCGACCATGCCCACCGGCGCGACGGCGAAGTGGTTGAGCGCATAGGCGGCGGTGGTAAGCAGCACTGCCAGATGGCGGTTAACTCCGGCATCGTGCAACCCGGAAAGAATCACGCCGCGCCAGAGGAATTCTTCCGCCAGCACCAGCAGCGGGAAGAGGAACACCAGGCGCATGCCGATCAGAATCTCTTCCATCTGCGCCATTGGCGCGCCACCTGCACGATAGTACATGTAGGTGTTAATATTGTCGATCACCAGCAGCGCCAGGCCGATGCCGCCGCCCCACGCCAGCGCCCGCCCCAATCCGCGGTGCGTCACCCACATTGCCTCCCACAACCCATCGCGCATCCCCAGCGCCAGGGTTACGCTAATAGCGCCGAGAACGTAGAGAAAGAGCGCGGGCCATTCCGCCAGCGGCGTGAAATGCCCGATGAGACCGGCGATCCAGACCGCTCCAGCCAGGGCAAAGCCGAACGTGAGCCGTTTTCGCACCGATGATTGTGGTGAGATAGCGGATATTTGCGGGCTTAACGTGTGGTTCATATCCCATCCTTCTGGCGTCGCTCATATAAACGAGACAACGCCTTCGCACACGCGCCTTATGAGAACCGCAGAGAAGCAGATTGCGCAAAGCAATGCGCCTTACCCGATTCCACGTTGGACGTGCAACATGCCACGTTCCCGCCTGCGACCTTCCTGCCCGCCATTTACTCGAACCAGAGAGATCTTTGATGCCGAGCCAGGTGCAACCAGAGAACAAGAACTATTCCGCTGCTGCAATCCCATAGCAACCATTGATCAGCGGCAAAGACCTCAAGTGTCGAGCGTGTCCTTCACCCCCTACGTTCAACATTCAACGTTCAACGACCGCCTGTAAACTTCCGCCTTCAACGTTCCACCGTCGTCCACACCCGCAATCCCATCCGGCTGAGGTAGATCGGGATCGGCTGAAAGAGCGGGCTGAGACGGCGGATGTCGCGCAGTAAGGCGCGATTAGCGCTGGCATCCGGTCCGCAGAGGAGGGTCAGCGAACCGCCTTCGCCGCCAGCGCCGTTGACCTTCCATCCGAGCGCGCCATGTTCGCGGGCAAGCGCAATCACTGCATCGGCGTCGGCATTGACGAGCGCCGGGTGCAATGCGCGCTGCGCGTCGGTGTTGTCGATCATCGCCCGACCGAGCGCTGCGAAATCGCCAGCATACAGCGCATCGCGGGCGCGCACGGCGCAGCGGCGCAGCGCGTCGAGGCGGGGTGAGGCGTCGCCTTCGCGTTCGAGCGCCGCAATCACCTGCTCGTGGACCGCCGAGGAACTGTGGGTGCGACCGAGAAAGATCAGCGCCAGACGGCGCTCCAGTTCCCACCAGATGGCGTCGGGAACGCGGATCTGCGAAACGGAGGCGTAGGGATACCGGAACATTTCGATAAAATTGATCCCGCCGTATGCCGAGCACAACTGATCCTGGATGCCGCTCTGCAACCCCAATCGCTGCGTTTCGACCCGGTGCGCTGCATACGCGACTTCATGCGGCGTCATTCTGCCGGGAGTCAGCGCATCGAGCGCGCCGATCAGCGCAACGGTAACGGCAGCTGACGTGCCGGTGGAGGCGCCAGCCGGAACCTCAGAGAAGATCGTAATCTCCAGCGCTACATCGTCCGGCAGCGGCGCTTCGTTGATGGCGGCTTCCAGAAGCGGATGGCGCGCATGATCGATGCTGCCCGGCATCACCACATAGCGCTCGCCGTAATTTTCCGCATGAAGCGTCACCTGATGCTCACGGCTGGAGCGGGGAAAGACTGCCACCTGCACCTCGACATATGGGTAGACGCCGATGTTGAAGATCGCGCCATGCCCGGCAAACCACGTGTCCGTCCAGCCGCCGAGATCGCAGATGCGGATGGGCGCCACTCCATTGATGATCAGGTCAGGCTTTACGGAAGATGAAGATATACTCATGCTTGAAGACATAGAATCCGCCAACCAGCGCACGGTAGCGCCAGAGTTCTTTCTGAGCGCGCTTGCCGGTTGTCTGCTCGAAGTTCTTCACGACAATGCTCTTGAGCGTGAACCCGTGGCGCATGACTTCCTGCATGCCCAGAAATCCGAGCGGGATCCATTCGCCGTTCGCGTACTTGTCGCCAAGGACCAGCGCCAGATAGCGACCGGGATCGAGCACATCCGTCACCCGCTCCACGACTGCGCCAAGACGTGCGAGAAAGGAATCGACCGACGTCGCATTCGCCAGGTCGCGCGGGTCCTCGCTGAAGCGAATAATGTCGTGGTACGGCGGGTGCAGAATGGCGAGTTGCGCTGAGCGAAAGCCGTAGCGCTCCAGCGCCGCGCGCCAGTCGAAGACGGCGCTATCGCCAACCTCAAGCGCGCAAAGCGTATGGCAACCGTCCGGTTCGCCTGCCAGCGCGGCGCGCGCCTGCTCGGCGACGGTCGGATTCAGTTCCACGCCGATGGCGGACCGTCCCAGGCGCCGCGCTTCGATCAGGGTCGTGCCGGAACCGGTGAACGGGTCGATAACCAGATCGCCGCGACGGGTGTAGCGGCGCATCAGTTGATACGGGATCTGCGGGACGAAGTTGCCCCAGAACCCGGCATGATGGGCGCCGCTGGCGTCACGTCGGTCGAACAGCCATAAACTGTCGGTCAGGATATCGTCATATTCCTTCCAGCGGTTGAGATCGATGTCGTTGATCGCGCCGGTTCGGGTTTCGAGCGCCGCGCGCGCCAGCCGGTCGAGGTAGTAGCGGGCGCGTTCGAGGGTGAATGCTGCCGCAATCTGATCGAGCGCTTCGCGCAGCCGCCGTCGGCTGAAGGTGGTGACATCCGTCTCGTCGGCGGCGGCGCGCAGTGCGCCTGCCGGGTCATCGATCTGCCGCCAGAGCAGATCCAGCGCGACGCGCAGATCGGCGACTGAAGCGGATTCGTGGAGACGGTAGAGCGCGTTCGTGAAAGGCGTGCGCGCCAGGCGCAGCACATCGTCGGAAGCGACGTTCTCCGCAGGTGGACGAGCCGGAAGCAACGGACGTGCCATGAACGTTTACACTCATAGGGCAAAAAGCGGTTTCAGCAGCAGTATAACACGCCAGTCGCGTAAATTGCAAGAGATTCATGATTCTTGACACAGAATCATGAATCTCTTATGCCTGTGCTATACTGCCTGTCACGCATTTCAACGAACCACAGAGGCACAGAGAGCACAGAGAAGAACGCCATACCCTATTCCCCATGCGCACGCGCGTCGTGCCACCTTCGACCTTCAACCTTCAACCTCCCTGCCTTCACATCGAAATCGATCCCCTGCGAAAATCGGTTTTGCCGATCAGGGCGTTGACGAGCGTCGGTGTGCCCTGCGCTGCGGTCTGGCGCGCCTGGTGCAACGTCTCTTCCGCCAGTTCCGGGTCGTCAAGGCGGTAACCGACAGCGCCGAAGCCGCCTGCCACGCGGTCGTAGTCGCTATATCCCAGTGTGGTTGCCACATCGTCATGCAGAATCTCCACCTGCTCGCGCGCAATCTGCGTCCAGCCAGCATCGTTTCCGACCACGGCGACCAGCGGGACGTTGTGGCGCACGAAGGTGTCAAATTCAACAAGGCTGTAGCCTGCGGACCCATCGCCGTAGAGGAGCCAGACATCCGCATCAGGCTGGCAGAGTTTGGCGCCCAGCGCAAATCCTGCGCCAACGCCAAGAGTGCCGAACGGTCCCGGATCGAGCCAGCTCAACGGGCGCGGCGGACGCACGATATACGACGCCGTCGCCACGAAGTCGCCGCCGTCCGCTACGATGATACTGCGGTCGGTGAGCGCCTCGTTGATCATCCGGCAGAGATAGACTGGATTGACATAGGCGGTCGGTTCAGCGGACTGGCGCACGATCTCAGCCTCGCGTTCCGCGTCGCGTTGCCGCAACCGGTCGATCCACTCCTTCCAGTGCTCGCCAGGCAGCACCCGCTCTGCCAGCATGTGCACGAACCGCGCCGGGTCGCCCAACACCGCAATGTCGGGGCGGCGGTTGAGCGTCAGGTCGGTGCGGCTGCGGTTGGCGGCAATCAGTGTGGCGCGGCGCGGGATGTGGTTGCCGTAGTCCAGGCGGAAATCGCATGGCACGCCGGCAAGAATGACCAGGTCGGCTTCGCGCAGCGCCTCACGCCGTCGATGGCGCATCTGCAACGGATGGTTCGCGCCGAGCAACCCGCGCGCCATGCCGGAGAGATAGACGGGGATGCCGAGCCGGGTAATGGCGGCTGCCAGCGCGTCAACCGACGCCGTATCGAGCGTTGCCTGGCTGCCCGCCAGCAGGAGCGGACGTTGCGATTGCACCAGGCGAAGCGCCGCTGCACGCACCGCACGGTCGTCCGGGTCGGGCGCATCGACCGGGCGCGGCGTCACGGTCGGCTGTTCGTGTGCGCCAGCGAACAACCGGTTCACCCACCAGTCGAGGTAGCGCTGAACAATCCACTGCGCCGGGGAGCGTCCACTGCGCTTGAGACCGTACCACTGACGCACCAACTGCTCGTCGTACAAGAGATCGACCGGCAGTTCCACGAACACCGGACCGGGCACGCCGTTGCGCGCCTGATAAAACGCCTCCTCCAACGCCGGAACGATGTCGCGCACACGCCCGACCGACCGGCGCCACTTAGTGATCGACTGCATCAGCGCCATCTGGTCAATGTCCTGCAACGCGCCACGTCCGCGCAGCGCAGTCGCCGCTGCGCCGCCGATCAGCACCAGCGGCGACTGCGCCATCTGCGCGTTCTTGATCGCCGTGATCGTGTTGGTCACGCCAGGACCGGCTGTGACCACCGCAACGCCGGGAACGCCGGTCAGCCGCGCAACCGCATCGGCGGCGAACACGGCGGTCGCCTCGTGGCGTGTGTCAATCACGCGAATGCCGCGTTGACGGCAACCAACCAGGATGGGCGCAATATGCCCGCCAGTCAGGGTAAAAACGAAACGCACTCCATGCGCCTGAAGCGCCAGCGCCACACGGTCGCCGCCATGCATAATGGTCTCCTTCGACTGCACAGCGAATGCACATACTCTGCCGTAACTGACGGTAGTATACTGCATGTCACACCGCGTCATACGACGCGACTGATCGGCGACTCGGCATAATACGCAGAGCAGGAGGACACCATCATGACAATGCAGTCGGCTACCGAAACCATCACCGTTGATGGAGGCTCAGTTGTTGAGCAACTTCGAGAGCGCATCACTGGAAGCAATGTTCGGCGAATCGTCATCAGGCAGGGATTTCAACCAATCGCATCCTTTTCGACTATTGGCGGCATGCTGTCGGCTGCGGTGCAGTCGGCGATCAACACGCTGGCAGCCGCGCTAGGTCATTGCACCATCGAAATCGAGCGCGTAACGCCCGAGTCGTATTCCCGCGATCCTGAGCTTGATGCGGCGGGCATTCGCTGGGTTGGCGTCGCGCCGGTCCCCGAAGGCGCTCATTGATCGTCGGGGCTTTTCTCTGTCGGGTGGAGCGCCTTGCATCACGTTGAGGTCTCGTTCCCCATCGTGGCAAAGATCGGCGCGTAGCCCGGCAGTGGTGATAGGAGGGGGCATGCCTGGGCATGTCCCCTCTCTGTTGGGGCGCCGCGGCGGGACGCCCCTGCGGAAATGGTGGCGGTTGTGGTAGGGGCGACCCGGCGGGTCGCCCCTGCGGAATTGATGACGGTCATGGCAGGGGCGCCGCGGCGGGACGCCCCTGCCTTCCTGTTTGCGTTTCAGCGATGACCACGGAGAGTTGTCGTTTCTCCCCTGTTTTCTGCCGCCGCCCTGGTAATATATGTGGGGAATGTTGCAAAGAATGATTCATCTCCGCCCTTCCTGGTATCCGGTATGAGACGCGCAAGCGTCATTGAGAAAGAATGGCGGCAGTCCTATGCATGCAGTCGTTGCTATCAAGCAGGTGCCTGATACCTCGAATGTGCGTATTGATCCCGAGACGGGCACCCTGATCCGCGAGGGAGTTCCTGCCATCGTCAATCCCTACGACATCCATGCCGTCGAAGCGGCGGTGCAGCTCAAAGAGCGGGTTGGCGGCGGGCAGGTGACGGTGATTACGATGGGTCCTCCGAAGGCGGCGGAAGCGCTCCTTGAATGTGTCGAGCAGGGCGCGGATCGCGCGATCCTGATCAGTGATCGCAAGTTTGGCGGCGCTGATACCCTGGCGACCTCGTATGTGCTGGCTCGCGCCATCGAGGTCATCAACGCCGAACTGCCGGTGGACATCATTTTCTTCGGCAAACAGGCGATTGATGGCGACACGGCGCAGGTTGGTCCTGGCGTGGCGACCCGGTTGAACATTCCGTTGATAACGTATGCGGTGGCGATTGAGGAGTTCGATCTGGCAGCCCGCAGGGCAGTGGTGCACCGTCGGGTCGAGCAGGGCATCGAGGTGCTGGAGACGACCCTGCCGGTGTTATTGACGGTTGAGAAGGAGATTGCGCCGGTGCGCCATGCGCCGCTGCCGCGCCTGATCGCCGCAGCGCGCTATCAACCTGAAGTGTGGACGGCGACATCTCCGGTGCCTTTCGATCCGCAGCAGATTGGTCTGAAAGGCTCGCCGACCGTGGTCGGCAAGGCGTATACGCCAGCGCCGCGCTCTGGTGGCGAGGTCATCTCGGTGGCCGCGCTCGGTCTGGACGCGGTGGTAGCGCGAGCGATGGCAGTGATTGAGCAGGCGCATATACGCAACCTGCAACCTGTAACCGGAGTGGTGTCATGAACGCTGAACAGCCAACTATTCCGCGCATCTGGGTGTTCGTCGAACAGCAGGAACATCAGGTGCATCCGGTATCGTGGGAATTGCTCGGCGCGGCAAAGCGGCTGTCGGCGGATCTGCCGGGCAGTGTGGTCGAGGCGGTGCTGCCAGGTCATCAGGTTGCCGATCTGGCGCCGCAGGCGTTTCAGTATGGCGCGTCGCGCGTCTACGTGATCGACAATCCGGTGCTTGAGATCTACCGCAATCTGCCGTATGCCGTCGCCGTGAGCCGGTTAGTGACGGAGTATCGTCCTGAGATCTTCCTGATCGGCGCAACGACGCTGGGGCGCGACCTGGCAGGCTCGATCGCCACGCGCGTCGGCACTGGTCTGACCGCCGACTGCACTGAACTCTCGATTGACCCTGCCAACCATATTCTGGCAGCCACCCGCCCGACGTTCGGCGGCAACCTTATGGCGACGATCCTCTGCCGTCGCCACCGTCCTCAGATGGCGACCGTTCGCCCGCGGGTGCTGCCGATGCCGGAGCCTGTGCCGGATGCGACCGGCGAGGTGGTGAACGTTCCGTTCAATATGCGCGAGGAAGATGTGCCAGTCAAGCGGCTGCGGTTGATCCGCGCCAAAGAGCAGCCAAACATCGAGTACGCCGATGTGATCGTTGCTGGCGGGCGCGGCGTCGGCGGACCGGAGGGATTCGCGCTGTTGCAGGAACTCGCGGACGCGCTCGGCGGCATGGTTGCAGCCAGCCGTCCGGTGGTGGACGCCGGATGGTTAGACGCCAGCCGGCAGGTGGGGCAGACGGGCAAAACGGTGCGGCCCAAACTGTACATTGCGGCTGGCATCTCTGGCGCAGTGCAGCATCGGGTCGGCATGAGCGGCGCTGATGTCATTCTGGCGATCAACACCGATCCCAACGCGCCGATCTTCCAGATCGCCACGCTGGGTATCGTCGGCGATCTGTACGAGGTGATTCCCGCGTTGATACGTCAGGTGAAAGGACAGTCGTATGACGGGCAGGCTCACCTTTGATGCAATCGTCGTCGGCGCCGGTCCGGCGGGCGTGGCGGCGGCGCTGACGATGGCGCGCGGCGGGTTGAATGTCATCATCATTGAACGGGGCCGCTTTGCTGGCGCCAAAAACCTCTTTGGCGGGGTGTTCTACACCCATGCATTGGCGGACGTCCTGCCCGATTACTGGGAGCGCAAGCCGCCATTTGAGCGCCCGGTCACCGAACAGGGCTACTGGATGCTCTCGCCGGACAGCGCCATCCGTGTGATGCACAAGAGCGAGCGATATCTGAAGGAACCGGCGGACGCCTACACGGTGCTGCGCGCGCGCTTCGACCCGTGGTTCGCCGAGCAGGCGGTTGCGGCTGGCGCCCTGCTCATCACCCGCACGACCGTCACCCGGCTGCTGAAGGACGAACGCGGGCGCGTGATCGGCGTCGATACGGATCGCCCTGAGGGCCAGGTCTATGCGCCGATTGTGATCATTGCCGAGGGAGTCAACAACCTGCTCACGCAACAGGCGGGTTTGATCGCCTCGGACCTGCCGCCGAAGTATGTGGCGCTGGCGGTCAAGGAATACATCAATCTGCCGGCGAAGGAATTGCAAACGCGCTTTGGTCTGAGCGGTCCGCGCGAGGGCGTGGCGATCGATGTGTTCGGCGATGTCACGCTTGGTTTGCCGGGCACCGGCTTTATCTACACCGATCAGTCAGGCATTTCGATTGGCGTCGGCATGCTGCTCGATGAATTCGTCACCCATCGGCTGCGCCCCTACGAGGTGCTGGAGCGTTTCAAGCGCCATCCGGTCGTGCGCCCGTACCTTGAAGGCGGCGAGGTGCGCGAATACGGCGCGCATCTGATCCCGGAAATGGGGTACGACCGCATGCCGAAGCTGGCAGGCGATGGGGTGATGGTAGCGGGCGATGCCGCCGGGATGGTGGACGCGCTGCACCGTGAAGGGACGAACCTGGCGATTACGGCGGGCAAGATGGCGGGCGAGACGGCGCTGGCGGCGCATCAGGCGGGCGATTTCTCGGCGGCGTTCCTGAGTCAGTATCGCCGGAAGCTGGAAGGCACATTCGTGTTGCAAGACATGAAACAGTACCGGCGCATGACCGATTTTCTCGAAAGCTCGCCGCAGTTTATGGGCACCTACGTTAACCTGTTGAACGAAGCGGCGCTGCGCTACTTTACGGCTCACGGCATTCCCAAGCGCACGATGGAGCACGAAATTCTCAAGATGGTGCGCGAGCGTCGCTCGTTTACCGGCGTCGCCTGGGATATGCTGAAATTAATGCGTGCAATGCGGGGGTAAGCTATGAACCATCGAAAGAATGGCCAGACGGCGCCTGTTGCCGAGGTCGAACTGCCGCACGTCAATATCGACGATCTGATTGTCTGTCTGAAATACTACGTCGATGAAGAGAACGCCCACATCCGCATCAAGGATCAGGCGATCTGCGCCGCGTGCAATCCAAAACCATGCCTGGCATTCTGCCCGGCGCACGTCTTCGAGACCGACCGCCACGGGCGGATGATGGTCAGCTACCAGGCATGCGTCGAGTGCGGCAGTTGCCGGATCGCCTGCCCCTTCCGCAACGTGGACTGGCGTCTGCCGCGCGGCGGGCACGGGGTGGCGTATAAGTATGGGTGATGCCTGGTGCGAAGGTTGAAGGCGGGAAGGTTGCAGGTGGCGCGAAGAGCCGTTGCAGTGCAGCGGCTTATGACGATACAACGGATGAGCTGCAGGCTAAAGCCCTCGCTCAGGACGTGGAAGCCTCTCCGGGGCTTGCACGATCTCAGCCAGGGCTTCGGCCCGCAGCATCTTTACAGTCCAATCAGCCTTGTGGGAGGGTTCTCTTGGTCCTCGCGAGCGTATTTACGGATGATCGCTGCCGTGCTGCCCGATGCTGTCGGGCAGCGGAAAGCGTCGCTCGTGCGCTTGAGGGCACGAGACCGTCACCAGGCGCCAGACCAGTTCGACGATCAAACCCTGAGCCTCGCGTGCATTCGCGCGCACCCACTCGTCGAGTTGATTTTCATTGACGATGATCAACATTCCACCGCTCTTTCCTTCGACCTGAGACGCAAGCCGTGGGCGCGCCAGCAGCGTGGGCGCGCCACCCGCGTGCCCCTGCCTGAACCTATCGCACCTTCCAGCGGCGCGCCCCTACCTGGAACCCGTCAACCTTCGCACCTTCCAGCGGCGCGCCCCTACCTGGAACCCGTCGTCTCTTCCCATATGCCACGCGGGCGCGCCCGCAGCGCGCCCCTGCCTGAAACCCGTCGCATCTGCCCACATGCAACGCGGGCGCGCCAGCGGCGCGCCCCTACCTTCAACCGTCAACCCTCGACCAGCCGCGCAATCTCTCCCACAAGATGGCGCAGGCGCACCGGTTTGCTGAGGTAGACGTTGGCGCCGGCCTCCAGGCTGCGTTCGCGATCACCAGGCATCGCCAGCGCCGTCAGCACGATGATCGGGAGATCGCTGGTCGCAATGTTTTCGCGCAGCCAGCGCACAATCTCCAGTCCATCCATCCCTTCCCGCAACCGCAGATCAATGATGGCAAGGTCCGGTAATTCGTGGCGTACCAGCGCCAGCGCTTCCTCGCCGGAAACCGCGTGCGTAACCCGGTAGCCGCAGCGTCGGAGATAGTCGCTGACAATCGCGCTGCCAGTGGTATCGTCGTCAACCAACAGGATATGCTGGTTGCAGCCAGTGAGCGGCAGCTCCTCGGCATCCGGGATGGTGCGCGCTGGAAAGGCGGCGTCCGTATCTGGCGCCATCAACATGGTTTCCCACTGCTGATATTCACGGGTCCACGGCAGCGTGATGGTGAAGCGGCTGCCCTTCCCCGGTTCACTTGCCAGCGATACGCCTCCGCCGTGGAGTTCCGCCAGGCGCGCTACCATCACCAACCCCAACCCGCTGCCTGCCTGGTCGCGCTGATACTCGTTCTGAATCTGCGAGAAAGGTTGAAACAGGCGCGGCATATCTTCGGCGGCAATGCCGATGCCGGTATCCCAGACGGTAATGCGCACAATCTCGTGCTCGGGATCGCCTTCGAGATCGATTCCGATCTCACCCCCTGGCGGCGTAAACTTGACGGCGTTCGACAGCAGGTTGATCAGCGCCTGGCGCAGACGGCGTTCATCAGCATGCAGCGCTTCGACCCGCGGGTCGAGATTAATGTGCACCTGCTGATGTTTGCGCAGCGCCAGTTCGCGAATCATGCGCACACTTGCATGACACACCTGATGCGCCGCGATCAGGCGCGGCTCCAGTTCAAAGCGCCCCGCCTCGATCTTCGCCAGATCGAGCAGATCGTTGATGACTGCCAGCAGGTGACGACCGCTCTCTTCGATACGGCGCAGCATGTCCACCTGCTCCTCGTTGAGCGACCCGACAATCTGAGTGCGCAGGAGTTCCGCCAGACCAAGGATGGCGGAGAGCGGCGTGCGCACCTCGTGACTGATTCCAGCAAGAAATTCGTCTTTCAGACGATTTGCGCGTCGGAGTTCAGCGTTGGTGCGCGCCAGTTCGATATTTTGCCGGCTCAGGCGATCCTTCAGCAGGCGCAATTCATTGCGCTGCTGGACATGCGCCTGCTCAATCACACTCTGTTCTGTGGTGTCGGTAACAGTCTGCACCAACCCGTCGATCTGACCGTGCTCATTGAGATGCGGCAGTGTGAGCAGACGCAGGTAACGCGCTTCCCCATTCACTGCGCTGCGATTCACATGGGGCAGATGCAGGCGACTGACATTCCCCGCCAGAATGTTGTGCAGGACGTCTTCATTGCCGATCAGTTCAGGAAACCAGTCGAAGAGCGAGTCGCCGATCTGCGGCGGTTGGTCTGTAAACAGTTGCCGGTATCCCCCGATGGATCGAATGCGAAAGGATCGATCAACCACCAGATAGGCGCAGCGATGTTCGATGCTGAGCAGATCAATCATATGAACAGAATCCGCGACGGGCAATATATCTTCCACGGGTTATGGCGTTGGGGTTGGTGTGATCAATTCAGGCGGCACCGGTTTGAGCAGACCGACCCAGCGCGCCGGAACCCAGCCGATCAGTTCGACCTGTGGGCTTTGCGGCAGTACAACCCGCACCCTGTACCAGTCGCGCCATTGCGCCAGCACTTCGACCGGCGCGCCAAGCGGCGCTACAAGACTGGTGCGCGTGCTGGCTTCGTCTGGTGTGCTGTACAGATACACATTTCCTATCATAACACCATTGAACGGCGAAGGAGTCGCTGTGGGCGTACTGGTGGCGGTAGGAGTATTGGTTGGCGTGGGCGTACTGGTGGCGGTCGGCGTGCTGGTCGGCGCAGGCGTGCTGGTGGCGGTTGGCGTCCTGGTTGGCGTGGGCGTACTGGTGGCGGTCGGCGTGCTGGTCAGCGTGGCGGTAGGTGATGCAGTCGGGATAGATGCTGCAACCGGCGGCGTCATAAGCATCGCCATCCGCGCTTCGACGTGCCAGATCCACGCGCCGCAGAGGATCAACGGCGATAGCGCGAACAACCCTAGCAGGACGACGATTGCGCGCTGGAACGCCGAGAGTCGTCGCGGAGCGCGGTCGTTCTGCTGAGGGACCAGATAGCGCCGCAGAATTTGACGCGCTTCCTGGATTAGTTGGGTGTCGGTTCCGTCGAACGCGCGAAGTCGCTCGTACCGATGTTCGTGAATGGCGAACAAGGTCTCACGCAGAAGATTGCGAAAGTCTGACGGTTCGACGCCGCTGATCACGACAGCCAGGTAAGCGGCGCTCCCGCTTTCGAGGACAATCTGGCGCGACTCATAAGCAATCGCGCCGAGTTCTCCGGTTTCCTCGCGTCCAAAGGCTTCTTGAGCGAAATCGCGGATCGCCGTCAACATCCCGCTGATCACATCGCGGTCAGGGCGTTCCGGTCCGGCGGAATAGTGACAGATCAGCAACCCCGATTCGCGCTGGATCAAGAAGATTTCGTGAATGGTGAAAGGCAGGACTTCGCGCAGCGCGTACTCGCCGTGGGAAACGCCGTGCAGTCGCGCCTGCCAGTAGCGGGGATTGGTCATCAGCGATGTGCTCTGACGCACTCGCTCGTCAATCGACTGCGCCAGGTTCCGTACCGCTTCCGCAACAGCGCGGGCGATCATCTGTCCCACAACCGGATAGAGCGCATCAACGACGTCTTCCCGCGCCTGATAGACCTGGTGGCGGATGGCTTCGCTGATCGCAGGGGCGATGACACGCGCGATTTCGTCGCGCGATTGATTGATCTGTTCCGCCAGGATGTCGGCGATGACCGGGCTGATGCGATCCACCAGAGCTTCAGGCTTCAGCAACACCCGGCGCAACTCGTCGAGTTGTCGGTTCGTGTCTGGCGCCCTGCCCATGCCCGATTAGCCCTTTGAAGCGTTCAATCCTTCGAGCAAATCGGTCACCGTGCTCCCGGTTTCGAGGCGCGCAGCGAGTTCGATCAGCATGCTGGCAAGCGCTTTGCGATCCGTCTTCTGATACTCAAGGCGGTCGGCAATGCGACGCAGTTCGGCGCGCAGCTCGTCTTCCGTGTGGCGGATTTCGCGGCGGAGCGCCTGGGCGCGTTGTTCAATCTGATCGCGCACATCGATCATCCCTGCCCGGACTGAGCGCAGTTCTGATTCGTGCGATGTCTGCATCTTCCGCAATTCGAGAATGGTTTCGCCGGAAGCCTTGAGCTGGTCGTCGTGCTGGCGCACCTGAGCGGCAATTTGTTGCAGGAGCGCCTCACGGTTGCGCTGACGGTCGCTCTCGCGGCGCAAATCGTCGCTCAGTTTACGGGTATCGAGTTCCAGCATCTCCATGCGTCGCGCCATCGTCTTTTCGAGATCGGTCAGGCGTTCGCGCGTTTCGAGAAGATCGGCGCTGATGCGCTGGATTTCGCGGCGCAGATCGGCAAAGCGCCGCTCATACTCCTCGATCTGTGCGCCAAAGATGATCTGGCGCAGACGGTCGACTTCAGCCTGTTGCAAGCGCTGGCGCAGCGGATCGGGACCAAGAATGATCCGACGCACGCGTTCAAGGTCTTCCTGAACATCCTCGTCGCCCTCCTGGGGATTGTTGTTCAAATGGTGATGCAGGGTCTCGTTTTGAGTCATGCTACCCTCTCTTTGTCGATAATGGCTTGACCAAGCGCCAGAAACGCCTCCTCGACGCCTTCGCCGGTTCTGGCGCTGGTGAAGAACAGTTGAGCGTCGAGCGCAGCGGCAATTTCGTTGAGTTGCGCCTCCGACACAGCGCGTTCGCTGCGCAGATCAATTTTGTTCGCCATGACAATCAGGGGAACATCCGGATTGATAGCGTGAAACTCGTCGGCATACCGCAGCAGCGAAGCGAGTGTTTCAGGACGAGTCACGTCGCACACCAGCGCCGCGCCGCGTGATCCCCGATAGTAAGACCGTACAACCGTGGTGAAAGGTTCGCTGCCAGCCGTATCCCAGATAAGGAGCGTCAGGCTTGATGAGTCCGGCGTCTGAAGCGTTTTACGGCTGACGCGAATGCCAATCGTGCTGAGATAGGTCTCGCTGAAGCGGCTCTCGGTAAACCGACGGATCAGGCTGGTTTTTCCGACAGCGAAATCTCCGATCAGGCATACTTTCGCAATAAGATTCATAGGCGGTCTTCAGATAACAGGGGAAGGCAAACTTGCCTTCGCTTGCTCTCGTCCTGGAGGGCATCTTCTATGGTAGCATGCAGTGCGGTGCGTGTTTTGATCAGTGTAACGTGCAGGCGCTGGTGATCGCTAACGCTATCTTAGCGCAATTGCTTTCCTTGATCAACGATCGTCGGTTTCGGGCGTATCTCCGTGTATAATAGCACGGTTATGTAACATGGATCGTACCATTGTCTTCCGTACGATGACATTTTTGCAGAAATGCCGACGCTCATCAGGCGATCATCGCCTCTGCCTGGCGGACCGGTTTCCATGACGGGTGGCAATTTCTCATATGGATGTTCCCAGTACTATTCTGATCGCCGATGACGATCCTGGCGCACGGCTCATTCTGCAGCGATTGCTGACGCGTGAAGGGCATCGTGTGTTGATGGCGCAGAACGGCGCTGAGGCGTTGCGTCAGTCTATCGAATATACGCCGGATCTGCTCCTGCTCGATGTATTAATGCCCGAACTCGATGGGTTTGAGGTGTGTCGGCAATTGCGCAACCACGCGCGGTTGCGCGAGATCCCCATTCTGATGATCACGTCGCTCGGCGATCAGCAGTCGCGTGTTGAGGGGTTGAGCGCCGGCGCCGATGGGTTTATTACCAAACCGTTCGATATGGCGGAACTGTTGGCGCACGTGCGCACCATCACCCGTCTCAATCGCTACCGCCGTTTGCTGTCGGAACAGGAGCGTTTTCAGCGCCTGATTGAACTTTCCCCAGAAGGCATTGCAATTATCAATGAGGAGAGTCGGTTGTTGCTGGTGAATCCCGCGCTTGTCGCCTTGCTTGAGGCGCCATCCGCTGAACATCTGCTGGGAGACACGCTGCTCGATTATCTGCATATTGCTGCGCTTGATCGCTATCAGGCAGGCTTGAGATCGCTCGCGCAAGAGACGCAGCAGATCGTGCGCATCGAACTCGACCTGATCAGTGTCAAGGGGCATGCCATCCCCGTTGAAATCAGTCTTGGACGGTTTCGAGACGGAAGCGGCGCCTTCGCGCAGGTGATCATCCGTGATATTTCCGAGCGCAAACGCGCCGAAGCGCAGATTTATCGTCAGGTCAGCCGCCTGACCAGTTTGCACACCATCGGCGTCGCTATCACGGCGAGCCTGGAATTGCAGGCGACGCTGACGATCCTGCTGGATCGTCTGATTGAGGAGTTGCACGTTGATGCTGCGAGCGTCCTGTTGTTCAATCCGCGCACTGTGAAGCTCGAAACGGCATGCAGCCGCGGTCTGCCGCACGATATCGCCGAGGCGTCGATCTGTTCCGAGGAAGGATTGGCTGGCATGGCGTTTCGATCGCGTCAAACAGTCTCGCTTGCCGCCTTCCCTGCCGAAATGGTGATCAGTCCGCGCGATCAGGCGCTGGCTGCTGCATTTGCGACGTACTTCGCCGTGCCGTTGCAGGCGCGCGGCGAGATTAAGGGCGTGCTCGAAATTTTGCAACGCACCTCGTTCACGCCCGATGAGCATTGGTGGACGTTTCTCGAGGCGCTGGCGATACAGGCGGCGATTGCTATCGATACGTCGGCGCTGTTTGAGGACCTGCAACGCGCGCACACCGAACTGAAGCACGCCTACGATGCAACGATTGCGGGTTGGTCGCGTGCGCTGGACCTGCGCGACCATGAAACTGAAGGTCACAGCGAGCGTGTGACGGAACTGACGCTGCGGCTGGCGCGCTGGATGGGCGTTCCTGAGGATCAGATGGAACATATCCGGCGCGGCGCTCTGCTCCACGATATTGGCAAGATGGGCGTGCCCGATGAGATTTTGCTCAAACCAGGACCGCTCAGCGTCGATGAGTGGGCGATCATGCGCCAGCATCCGGTCTACGCCTTTCGCTGGCTGTCGGCGATTCCCTTTCTCCAGCCCGCCCTCGATATTCCGTATGCGCACCATGAACGATGGGACGGCAGCGGCTATCCGCGCGGGCTGCGCGGCGAGCAGATTCCGCTGGCGGCGCGCATCTTTGCAGTCGTCGATGTGTGGGACGCGCTCCGCTCTGATCGTCCGTATCGCTCAGCCTGGACCGAGGAACAGACGGTTGCGTATCTGCGCTCACTGGCTGGAACGCATTTCGATCCGCAGGTGGTTGCTGCGTTTCTTGAGATGATTGGGCATGGGTCGCAGGATTAGGGGTTAGGGGTTAGGGGTTACGCTCCCGTCGTCGCGCGACGGTCAACATGATGTCGCTGCTGGTCTCGAACGGGTCGAGGTCATACGAGCCATAGATCGCCTCAACGATGAAACCGGCGCGTTCCAGCAGGTGCTCGAGTTCGTACCGATAGAACCAGCGTAAGGTCATCGAGTGCACGGTGCGCCGCACACCGCCGTTCCCGTCAAGTTCATCGTACACAAACGTGACGTGATTGATCTGCCGCGCCATGTCTGCTCGCTGCGCGACGAACTTGCACACAAGCGCGCCATCATCCAGGCGAAAGGTGCGATCCAGCGTCAGTTCTCCATCGCAATCGGCGAGATTGCGCGCGTGGGGGTTGAACACGTCGATTGCCAGCAACCCATCAGCATTGAGCGCCTGATGAATGTGGGCAAGCGCGGTCAGTTGCTCCTCGATTGTGGTCAGGTGCATGAAACTGTTAAGCGCCACGATAGCGAGGTTGTAGGGACCGGGGGGCAGGGCGAGTCGCACATCGTGCTGATGCAGACTCACACGTGCAGCAACGCCAGCAGCGGCGACACGCTGCCGCGCTTGTTCAATCATGGCTGCCGACGAGTCAATGCCGGTCACCCGAATACCTGCCTGCGCCAGCGGGACGAGCAGACGACCGCTGCCGCACATGACATCCAGAACGCGCCCGCCGGTGCGGCGCGCCAGTTCGCGGTAGAAGGGAAGATCATCGGCGAACCCGCTGTGGTCGGCGTCGTAAAACCGGGCAATGGCATCGTACTCGTTCATACCGCTATGGTGCGACGCCAAACACATACAGGGCGACTCCGATCAGCACAATCAGCCCGACAACGCCGACCACGACGCCCAGCGGGCTGATGATGGGATCGAACCGGGGCGCCGAAGGCAGCGTGTGATTGTCTGACGTTGACATATGGCGAAACCGGTAGTCGTGCCATTCCAGATCAGGAGTCGACGACGGAAACGGCGAGCGCACTGATCGCGGTTGACCCGAAGCATCGCGGTAGGTCGGCGGTTGGTAGGACGAAGGGAATGGTGAACGCGCCGATTGGGGCATGGGCGTCTCATCGTCATCATAGGTCGAGGGTTGATAGGTCGGAGGAAATGGCGAACGCACCGTCTGCGATGAGCGATCAATTGTGGCGTTGCTCTCGCTCCGACGACCGATGCTGCGAATGATCGACACCAGTGCGCCCAGCATCACCAGCCCCAGAATGATGAACGGCAGCAGGTTTGGAGAAATGGACACCCTGCCGCCAAGCGCGCTCTGCAGCGTACTCAGCAGCGGTCCGCCAGCGATCACCGCAAAGAAGATGAGCCAGCCGATGATCGATCCCCAGTTGATCCGTGATTGTCGCTGATGTTCATCCATACGCCTGTATTGTACAACACCATGAGCGCTTGTGGGGTTAGGGGTTAGGGGTTGAGGGTCAGGGGCGCTGTCTTGCTCCCGGTTTCAACCTGTCGTTTCTCTGTCTTGATCGCCCGCAGCGAACTGAAATGCGCCGCGGTCATCGTGCTGGACAACGAGCAGCAATCCTTCGCGCAGTGAGATGAAGCCTGGCGGATCGATCAGGATGTTGCTGACGCCGCGGGCGCGCTCGAAATACAGGGTGGCGTCGTCGAGCGCATAGAACAGACCGCGGGTGGTCACGCCGCGGGCAGTCGGCGTCAGCGGCAGGAGCGACAGCGTATCGCCGCGCTGACCGTCAAGCGTCGCCTGGTCACGCACAAGAAACAGGCGTTGCCGCTCATCGATCAGGCGCACCTGTCGCCCTTTTAGTTCCGGCATCGCCAGCATGGCGACATTGGCAAAGGTGTGGTCCCAGCGTCCTCCGAGCGCCCCAAGGATGTCAATGCGCGTTGCGCCCATGGCAGCGGCATGGAGCAGCGCCAGTTCCAGATCGGTTTCGTCCTTTTCGCGTGGGAAGCGGCGCAGCTCGACGCCATCCGCTGCAAGTTGCGCCAGCCGCGCTGCGCTGAGCGAGTCGAGATCGCCAATGACCAGCGATGGGCGAATGCCCGTGTCGGCGAGGGCATTTGCCCCGCCATCGGCGGCGATCACCAGGTCGGCGCTGGCGATCATCTCACGGTAGGGATCGAGCCGCAACAAGGGGGCATTGGCGACAATGACCACATACATGGCGATCCTAAGCCACTCCAACGATCCGATTGCGCAGCACGCCAATCGAGTCAATCTCAGCTTCCATCACGTCGCCGGGGCGCATATACTCCGGTGGCGTGCGCCCAAGCCCGACTCCGGCTGGCGTTCCTGTCGCCACGACCATCCCTGGTTCCAGCGGCATGCCGAGCGACAGATGCTCAATAATCGTGGGAATGTCGAAGATCAGATCGCCCGTGTGCGAGTCCTGACGGATCTCACCGTTCAAGCGCAGGCGAATGCCCAGTCCCGCTGGATCAGGGATCTCGTCCGCTGTCACAATGCAGGGACCCATCGGGCAGGCGCGATAGAGACTCTTGCCTTTGAAGAACTGTTGATGGCGGCTCTGCAGATCGCGCGCTGAAATATCGTTGATGATGGTGTAGCCGAAGACGTACTCCATCGCTTCGGCGCGCGGAATATTCATGCCCGCCTTGCCAATGATGAATGCCAGTTCGACCTCATAATCAAGTTCGGTCGTCACTTTCGGATCAAGTGGAATTTCGTCGTCTGGTCCGCACACGGTGTGCGCCGCTTTGGTGAAGAAGACGGGATACTCCGGCATCTTCGGCTCACGCCCGCGCGCACGATACGACTCAATGGTGTGGGCGACATAATTCATCCCCAGACAGATGACATTCTGCCGCGGGCGCGGGATGGGGGCAAGGAGCGTGACGGCGCTCAGGGGAACGCCCGCCCCGCGTTCGACGGCGGCGCGCGCGGCGTCCAGCCCGGCTGGACCGGCATCGATCAGGCTCAACATGTCAGGCGCTACTTCGGCGAGCGACACGACCTCGTCGCCGCGCAGCGCGCCCAGGTGAACTCCCTCGCTGTCGCGGTAGGTCACCAGACGCATAGGTGTCTCCTCAAGAACACACAGGCGGATACGGTATCCTGTATAGTACCACAGAATAGAAGGCGAGAGGCTGTCAGAGGCGGTCATATTTCGGCGCATCGATGAACGCAAACCGCCGCGCCGACGCAACGGCCTCATCGGCGGGCAACCGGACGGAAAACGCGCGAAGGTGATGGGGGTTCCGGTGGTTCTGCACGACCCGGATCTTCACCGCATCGGTATCTTGGGCGGCGAGCGTCTGACAGAACCGGGTATACTCCGCGATCGTGCGCTGGGGCGTCGCCATCCCACTCTGACGCCCGGTTCGCAGTTCTATCTAAATTCGGCATATGCCGTCGCCTGCGCCCTGAGCCTGTCGAGGGGCGCAGGCAGCGCGCCCCTGAAGCCTGTCGAAGGGTGGTTGCGACGATGGCGTACCCACAGAAATACTGAGTCTTCATAAGCCCTTCTCAGGACGTGGAAATCTCGGAGGGGCACGTGGAAATCTCGGAGGGGCTTTTACAATTTCAGCCAGGGCTTCAGCTCGCAGCGCCCCGCCTGTATTTCATTTTGCGGCGTCTACGCTCCGTGCGCCCGCTCCCAGAAACAGCCCGGCGAGTGCGGGCGATTATTCCTGTATTTCATTTTGCGGCGTCTACGCTCCGTGCGCCCGCTCATACTCAATGACGGTGCGAATAATATCGTCGAGATCGAGGGTGGGACGGAAGCCGGTCAGCGCCGTGAGACGCGAAATGTCCGGGACTCGGCGTCGCATATCCTCGAAACCGGCTTCGTAGGCATGCTCGTAGGGCACCAGGACAATCGGCGATGAGCTGTTCGCCAGGCGCACCACGCGCTGCGCCAGTTCAAGGATGCTCACTTCCTGCGGGTTGCCGACGTTGAAGATCTTGCCGATGGCGTCGGGATGGTCGAGCAGGGCGATCAGAGCGCGCACCGTATCGCCAACGTAGCAGAAGCAGCGGGTCTGCTGACCATCGCCATAGACGCGCAGCGGCACGTCGCGCAGCGCGGCGCGCACAAACCGCGGCAGCACCATGCCGTAGCGCCCTGTCTGTCGCGGACCGACGGTATTGAACAGACGCGCAATAATCACCGGAAGGTCGCGCTCCTTGTAGTACGCCAGCGCCAGAAACTCATCGAGCAGTTTGGAGCAGGCATAACTCCAGCGCCCCATTGTTGAAGGACCAAGCACCAGATCGTCGTCTTCGCGGAAGGGTACGCGCTCGCTCTTGCCGTACACCTCGGAAGTGCTGGCGAGCAGGACGGTCTTGCCCTTCTTCGCTGCCCAGCGCAACACCAGTTCGGTGCCATTGACGTTGGTCTCAATTGTGCGCACCGGACTTTGCACGATCAATTGCACGCCAACTGCCGCCGCCAGATGCACGATTGCATCACTCTCGTCGATCAATTCCGCCAGAACGGCTTCGTTGGCGATGGTGTCGAGCGTGTAGCTGAAGTTCGGGTGTCCTTTGAGGTGACGAATATTCGCCACTGCACCCGTGGAGAGGTCATCAATGATCGCCACCCGGTCGCCGCGCGCAATCAGCGCATCCGCCAGATGCGATCCGATAAACCCCGCGCCGCCGGTGATCAGAATGCTGCGTTGTGCCATGTGTCAACCCGTGAGGGGTTAGGGGTTAAGGGTTTAGATCACTGGACTTCACCCGTACTGTTTCCCTTGATCCGGTTACCTTACAACGTGCAAGATGCTCACGAGCGCGCTCGCGGCGCAGGGCGCGCCACCGGCGCGCCCCTATCCGCCGCCTGACCCGCGTTGTATCCGCGCCACCAGCGCGCGTGCGCGCCCCTACCCGCCTTCCGCATTTAACATTCAATGCGTCCATCGGTGCGTCCCTGCCTTCCTCCTGACCCGCGTGGAACGTTCAACATTGCACGTTCAACGTTCGATAGTTCATCACCGCCGTGCTTCGATCAGGGTCATGATCGCCTGACGCACCCGCGCCAGGCGTGCGTCCATTCCCTCCGGTCGTGGATAGAGATCTTCGCGGATGCTTCCAATATCGCGGCGAATCTGCACGATCGGATCGCGGTCGGCATCAGCGGCGCGCGTATACGCCTGAGCCAGCGCATCGTCAATAGCGGTCAGCGTCTGTTCCACGCGGGCAAGATCATTCAGGCGCAGCGACGCCTCAGCGTCTGCCAGGTGGTTGAGTGCGCGCATCATATACAGCGCCGCCCACAGGCGATCATCCTGAGTGCGCAGATCGATCACTTCCTGGCGCGTCAGCGCAGCCGCCAGCGGCGCTTCAGTCGGTTGCGGGGAAGGGATGACGCCAGGAGTCGGCAATGCAGTGACCGCTGGTGAGGATGTGGGCGTCACCAAACCGACCGGCTCTGTCGGCGGCGCCACAGCGGGGGCGACCGGCGGCAACAGGCGCTGAATGCCCAGCGTCAGCGCAACGGCAATGAGCGCAGTGATTGCATGGGGGAGAGCCGCGCGCAGGAAACGTGCCACTCTCCCCCGGTATGCGCTCGGTGGCGGGGAAACATCAGACCCGGAACTCGTAACAGGCTCAGACACGAATATCGCGTTACTTCTCGATCTGCGCCGTCAGCAAAATCGCCTGCGCGATTTCGCGCATCGACTTGCGCGTGTTCATCGAGAGCTGCTGAATCTTGCGGAACGCCTCGTGCTCCTTAAGCCCCTGCGTATCCATCAAAACGCCCTTGGCGCGCTCGACCAGTTTGCGCGTTTCCAGCGTCTCCTTCAGATCATTGATCTGCTTATCCATCTCGCGGAACTCGTTGTACCGCGCCAGTGCGATCTCAATCGCGGGCAACAGCTCGCCCTCGTGGAATGGTTTGACGACATAATTTACAACGCCCGCTTCGCGCGCACGGTCAACCAGTTCCCGGTCCGAATAGGCGGTCAGCAATAGCACTGGCGCAATTTTTTCTTCAGTCAGCACCTTGGCAGCCTGAATGCCGTCGAGTTTCGGCATTCGGATGTCCATGATCACCAGGTCGGGACGCAACTCGCGCGCCAGGTTGATGACGCTGACACCATCGCCCGCCTCGCCAACCACCAGATACCCCAGACCGACGAGCGTCTCTTTCAGGTTCATACGAATGATCGACTCGTCATCCGCGATTACCAGGCGCAGCTGCTGGGACATGGGTCCTCTCCTCTATGTTCTAAGGCTGCTGCTCGCACGAACGCGAGACAGCCAGCATTTGTCAATTAATCGCAACGATACGGTACAGTGTCAGAGTATAGCACATTGCAGGAGCGGCGGTCAAGAATTGCCATAATGCCAATTATCGTGCATGATATACAGACAGGCATGCTTTCGAGGAAATGCACATGAGTCCGCTTCCCGAAGATCTTGATCTGATAACGATCCGACGCCGCCTCGACACGCGAGTCATCGGCGCTGTGCTTATGCGCTACGAACGGGTGGCGTCCACCAACGACATCGCCCGGGAACGCGCACGCGCCGGTTATCCCGAGGGGTTGGTCGTGCTGGCGGAAGAACAGTCGGCGGGCCGTGGTCGTCTTGGGCGCAGCTGGGTGTCGGCATACGGCGATGCGTTGCTGCTGTCGATCCTGCTGCGCCCGGTATGGCTGCCTCCCGGCGAAGCGTTTTCGCTTACGATGATGGCGGGCGTCGCCTTATGTGAGGCGGTTGAGCGGGTCGCCCCGATACGCGCGCAACTCAAATGGCCCAATGATCTGTTGCTGTTTGCCGATGGCGAATGGCGCAAAAGCGCTGGCATTCTGACCGAGGTAAGCGTTGCCAGCGACATCATCGAGTGGGCGATTGTCGGCATAGGGGTGAATGTGAATCAGACGCCAGTCGGCGCCATTAACGGGCGCAGCCTGCAACAGATGGCAACGTGCATCAGCGCTGCAGCGGGTCAACCTATCTCTCGCGCCGCCCTTCTCGAAGCATTGCTGACGACGCTTGACGAACGCTACGCGCAGCTTCAATCGGGCGAGCGCGGGTTGTTGTTCAACGACTGGCGCGCACGCCTGATACGACTTGGAGAACCGGTGACAGTCGCTTTGCCCGGCAGCGAACTGCGCGGCATTGCTGAGGATGTCGCTCCGGACGGCACGCTGCTCCTGCGCGACGCGGATGGCGTTCTGCACATGGTGCATACTGGTGACGTGGGGTTTTGATGGTTCAGCCCTGATTAGCGGTAGTCGGCGGCGTTTGTCGGGGCGGGTTTTCGACAAACGCACCTCGCACCCTGCGCCTGTTGAAGAGTCGAAGGCGGATGACGATATGCTCCCTTCGACAGGCTCAGGAACGCGCCGCATCGCCCGCCTTGTAAGAGGCGTGGGCTTCGACAGGCTCAGCCCACGCTGACGCTTCTCAGGGGCGATCTCGATGTCGAAGCTTCCAGTGATCGCTCTGCGAGACTTGACCGGATGATTGGCGGCAACCCGGCGGCGCCTGGAACCGGATTACTCGTCAGAGCGACCATTGACCAGGGATTGGGCATCGGCGGAAGAATCGTCCACACGACGCCGAAAGCGGTTCGTGCCAGGGATTGGCTCCATAACCACGCGCGGACGCGGTACGAACAGGAGATCAAGCGCTTCGCGAATGGTGATCCGGTCATTCGCCAGCGCATAAATTCTGGCGATCCGCAGCGCAGTCCGCTTGCTGGTGCGTCCTAACCGCAGAATCCGCATATAGGTGGCATATGGCAAACCGGTGAGCCGGCAGAACTCGCCCGGCGTCGGCGCGATGACCGCGATGCGTTCTGCAAAATCGGGACGCGGCGCATAGGTTTGTGCGAGTTCGTAGGGGTGTGGCATGGTTCCCACGCGCTTTCCATTGCAAGACCGGGCGCCATCGTTACGCGACAAACTTGTAGCCAAGATTGCGCACCGTGATGATATGGCGCGGCGTCTCGGCGTCAGGTTCGATCTTGGCGCGCAACCGACGAATATAGACGGCGACCAGATTGCTCTCGCCTTCGTAGTCGTATCCCCATACCTTGCTGAGAATCTGACTGGGGCTCAGGACGCGTCCTGAGTTTTGCATGAGATAGTAGAGCAGCCGGAACTCAATCGGAGTGAGCACAACGCTGCGACCATCGTCGAACAGCACCGTGTGCTCAATCGGGTCGAGCGTCAGCGGTCCCTGTGAAATTCGGGTCACCGGGTTGACCATCTCGCTGTTGCGCCGCCGGAGCACCGCTTCGACCCGCGCCAGCAGTTCAGCGGGTTCGAAGGGTTTCACCAGATAATCGTCACCGCCTATCTGTAAACCAGTGACGCGATCCTGCAATTGGCTGCTGCCGGTGACGAAAATGATCGGTACATCCGATATCCGCCGGATCTGGCGGCAGATGTCGAAGCCGTTCATCTTCGGCATGCTCACATCGAGCAATACCAGATCAGGGGAACGCTGTTCGATCGCCTGCAACACGCCAGTCGCGTCATAGGCTTTGATGACTTTGTACCCGGCATCTTCAAGCAGAAAAGACGTCAGTTTGACGCTCGCCAGATCATCGTCGGCGACCAGGATCTCCATTGGCTTCTCCTTACACTGTACAACAATGGTCTCCCTGAAGAGATAATCGCCGTATCGCGTTTCAGTATACGGCGGTGTATTACCAAAGCATTACAGAGGCGTCATCTAACGTTCACAGGAGCGCAACCGATGGACGATGCAACCAGAGGACGAATGCGGCGCAACCGGCGCCAGACCGAGGACGAGCGATTGCTGGCGCGCCCCCGCGCCAACACCGATTTTCTCAGCACCGACACCTGGCGGGTGCTGCGTATCATGGGGGAGTTCGTCGATGGCTTTGAAGCGCTGGCGGACGTTGGTCCGGCAGTGACGATTTTCGGTTCTGCGCGGGTCAGCGCCGATGACCCGCTGTATCAGGCGGCGGTCGACGTCGCACGGGCGCTTGGCGAAGCAGGGTTCGCCATCATTACCGGCGGCGGACCTGGCATTATGGAAGCGGGGAACCGGGGCGCCCGCGAATCCGGGGCGCGTTCGGTCGGTCTCAATATCGAGCTGCCTTTCGAGCAGCATCTCAATCCGTATGTTGATACGTCGGTGACGTTTCGCTACTTTTTTGTGCGGAAAATGATGCTGGTCAAGTACGCGCAGGCGTTTGTCATCTTTCCTGGCGGCTTCGGGACGCTCGATGAACTGTTCGAGGCGCTGACCCTGGTACAGACCGGGAAAGTGCGCAATTTTCCGATTATTCTGTTTGGCAGCGCCTATTGGAACGGTCTGCTGACCTGGCTGCGCGAGACGGTGCTCCCTGCGCGCAAAATCGCAGTTGCCGACATTGATCTGCTGATCATCAGCGACTCGGTCGAAGAGGTGCGCGACCTGATCGTACGATCGACGTATGACGCACAGTGGCGCGCCGGAACCGAAGCAGCGGCGCAGGAAGTCACTCGTCGCGTCCTGGGACGGCGATCCGAATGATGGGAGACCTCTCGCCTCCTGATAGGAGGATCAGACAGATATTGGACAATCCCCGTGATCGGCATTGGCTTCGACAGGCTCAGCCAACGCCGACCGCTCTACAAGGACAGGCGTGATTGTCCGGGTTTTGCTTGACTGGGAAAAGTTACTTTCACTCCTCATCGAATGTCAGGCGCACGCCCAAACGTGCGTAGAGCGCCCGCGCCAGTGGCCAGGCGTCTGGTGCGATGACCGGGCAATCGTCAATGGTATCGACCGCCAGGCTGCGCAGGAGACGCCGGTATGGCGGCGGCAGCGGTTGTGCTGGAAGGATGATGCGTTCTCCGTCACGCTGCGCTGTCAGGACGGGCGACCTTGCCTGCGCGTACCCGCGGAGCAGCGCTTCCGTCTCATCAATCGAGCGCAACGTTGCGCCTGCCGTCACCAGTGCGTAGCGCGGAACGCCCCGCCC
>JAUQOW010000219.1 GCA_030550675.1 Chloroflexota bacterium | reverse complement strand
CGTCCTCTCTCGCCTCTTGCCTCTTGTCCCTTGCCTCGCCGTGGTCAGCGAATACGGACGCGAATAAGCGAAAGGAAACGAATGGATGTTGTCATGATTTGTCGGGAACTGCGGCGCCATGCCTGCCGCGCCGCGCAGCGTCGTCCCCGCGGGCGTGCAGACGTCATGAAGAAGGATGCTGCGGGCTGACGAAGATGAAGCACATAGTCCGGTCTTCCTGGGCGCTGCGGGCTGAAGCCCTGGCTGAGATGGTGCAAGCCCCTTTGGGGCTTCAATGTACTGAGCGAGAGCTTTAGCCCGCAGCTCATTAAGGATGCGCGACCGGGCGGCGCTTATTTCCGTGTGTTTACAACGCTCACCTGTGCACCTGCCGCCTTCCCGCCTTCCACCTTCAACCGTTCTTCCCCCTCGCCTCTCGCCCCTCGCCTCTTGCCTCTCGCCTCTTAAAAAACTGCGTCAAAAACGCTTTACAGCATATGCAGGTGTATGGTATAGTTTGACATGGACAACAACCCGTCAGGTAGCCCGTCTGGACGTTCTGAAAGAAGCCTCGGCAGCGCTCGTTTGCGTGTGCCGTCAGTGGCTGGAGGCCGACTGTGCGAGTCGTCGCCATGATCATGGCTGGCGGCGAGGGGACGCGGTTGAGCGTTCTTTCGGAGAAACGCGCCAAACCCTCGGTGCCGTTCGCTGGCAAGTTCCGGATTATTGATTTTACCCTCTCCAACTGCGTCAACTCCGGCATTTTCGATGTCGCCGTGCTGACGCAGTACCGCCCGCATTCGCTGAATGCCCACATCGGCAATGGCAAGCCCTGGGACCTTGACCGCGCCAATGGCGGCGTGCAACTGCTCCAGCCGTACCAGGGGCGCCGTGATGAAAGCTGGTACAAGGGCACGGCTGACGCGGTGTATCAGAACCTCAGCTACGTTCGGGATCGGCGCGCCGATCTGGTGCTCATTCTGAGCGGCGATCATGTCTACAAAATGAACTACGCCGAGATGATCGAGTTTCATCAGCAGAAGCGCGCCGATATGACCGTCGCCGTCATGCACGTGCCGCTCGAAGAGACGGATCGGTTCGGCATTATGACCGTCGACGAGAACCAGCGGGTCATTGAGTTCACCGAGAAGCCGAAGAACCGCGACAAAGGCACCCTCGCCAGCATGGGCATTTACCTCTTCAATGTTGATGTGCTGATCAAACGCCTGAGCGAAAATGGCGAGGGTTCTCCCCGCATCGACTTCGGCAAGCACGTCATTCCAGCCATGATCGGGCGTGATGCGGTCTATGCGTTTCCCTTCAAAGGGTACTGGGTCGACGTCGGAACGATCCAGTCCTACTGGGAAACCAATATGGACCTGCTTAACCCCGATAACGCCCTCAACCTGTACGATACCGATTGGGTCATTCACACCCGCAGCGAAGAGCGCCCGCCCGCCAAATTGGGACCGCAGGCGCGCGTCAGCCGGAGCCTGATCTGCAACGGCTGCATCATTCGCGGCACGGTTGAGCATTCAGTGCTGTCGCCGGGCGTGTATGTCTCGCCTGGCGCTGTGGTGCGTGATAGCGTCGTCATGAACGACACATGGATCGGTCCCGGCGCAGTGCTCGACCGGGTGATCGTCGATAAGAACGTGGTGGTCGGCGCGGGTGTGCGGCTGGGGTGCGGCGATGATATGACGCCAAACCGCGAACAGCCCGATAAACTGATGACCGGCATCACCATCGTCGGCAAAGGTGCGCATATTCCGCCGAATATCCGCATCGGGCGCAACGTCATTATCAATCCCGACCGGGACGAAGAAGATTTCCCGCCTGGCGATGTGAAGTCTGGCGAAACAATATAGAGGGCGCTATGCTTCGAACATACGCGATGATCCTGGCAGGCGGCGAAAGTCCGGCGTTGAGCGTGCTCACCGCCGAGCGCTCGGAAGCGGCGGTCCCCTTCGCAGGCAAGTATCGCATCATCGATTTTACCCTGTCGAACTGCGTCAACTCTGGCATCTACAACGTCGGCGTGCTGACGCAGTATCGCCCGCGGTCGCTCCATGAACACATCGGCGTCGGCAAACCGTGGGACCTCGACCGGCGCATCGGCGGCGTGCGGGTGCTCCATCCGTACCTGACGAGCGAGGGAGGCGCCTGGCAGCGCGGCAATGCCGACGCCCTGCGCGCCAATCTCGACATCATCGCCGAACAGAAGGTCGATGCCGTTCTGGTGCTCGCTGGCGATCACGTCTACAAAATGGATTATCGCCCGATGCTCCAGTTGCACGAGGACCTCGACGCCGATCTCACCCTGGCGGTGCATAGCGTCAGCCCCCACGAAGCGCACCGTTACGGCATCGTGTCGGTCGATGCCGACGGGATTGTGACGCAGTTCGAGGAGAAGCCGCGCCGTCCGCGTTCGAGCCTGGCGTCAATGGGCATTTATGTCTTCCGCAAGAGTTTCTTGATGGAAGTGCTGGCAAACGGCGACGAGCAGAACATCGGGCGCGACCTGATGCCGAAACTGGTGCAGCAGACCAGCGTGGCGTCGTACCATTTTCAGGGGTATTGGGCGGATGTCGGGACGGTTCAGGCATACTATGAAGCCAATATGGCGCTGCTCGTCGAAACCCCGGCGCTCGACCTGTACGACCCGGAGTGGGTGATTCACACGAAGAGCGAGGAGCGTCCGGCAGCCGAGATCGGCGAGAATGCGCGCGTCGATGGCAACCTCCTCTGTGATGGCTGTCGCGTTTACGGAACAGTTGCCCGTTCGATCATTGCGCCAGGGGTGATCGTTTCTGAGGGCGCCGTGGTGCGCGACTCAATCCTGTTGAGTGCGACGGTCGTCGAGCCTGGCGCTGTGGTGGATCGCTGCATCGTAGATAAGGAAGTCGTGATCGGCAGCGGCGCAGTCGTCGGCGATGGCGAGGATAACACCCCCAATCAGCGTTCGCCCGATCTGCTGAACACCGGTCTCACCCTGGTAGGACGCAGCGCACAGATACCGCCGAATGTGCGCATCGGCAGGAATGTCGTCATCCGTCCCCGCGTCACGGCGGCGTCGTTCGGCGGGCAGACGGTCGTTTCCAGCGGGGCGACGATCACTCGCTGAAACGGCAGGGAGGGTAGTATGACCCTTGAACACAACCGCGCCCGCGTAGTCGCCGCCGTCTGGCAGGCGATTGCCCAGAGCGGCGTTGATCTTTCCTCAGTGCCGCGCGAACAACAGGATCGCCTGGTGGCGGCGATCGCCGATACGCTGCTGCCGACGATCAATCAGATGCTCGACGAAGTCGCGCCGCCGGTCTCCGCCGAGGTCTCTGGCGAGGAGCGCATCCTGTGGGAGGGTCGTCCGTTCCTTTCGATTACCGAACGGTATGTGCTGACTACCGAGCGCGTGCGGATCTATCGAGGGCTGATCGGGCGCAGCGTTGATGACATCGAACTCGTGCGCCTGCAAGACATTGATTTCACGCAGAACGCCGGCGAGCGCATCCTGGGAATTGGCGATATTCACCTCCGTAGCGCCGATGTCTCGACGCCGGAAACCACGCTGCGCAACGTTCACCAACCCGAAGAGGTGCGGGAGCTCATCCGGCGCGCCTGGCTCGATGCGCGCAAACGGTACGGCGTGGCGTTCCGTGAACAAATGTGACTCAAAGCCGCGGGTATCCGGCATAGTCGCCGAGGGTCGCCACTGCCGCCGCTCCGACACGAGCGCCAAGCGCCAGCGATTCGGGCATACTCCATCCACGCAGCCATCCTGCCAGAAATCCGGCATCGAAGCCGTCACCCGCTCCGACGGGGTCGATCACCCGTGCCACAGGCGCCGCTGGCACTGTAAAGCGTTGCCCGCCAACCAGCGCACGTGCGCCGCGCTCGGCGCATTTCAGCACAACAACGCGAGCGCCCAACGCCGCCGCCGCTGCCAGCGCGTCATCGTCACTGTTGACTTCCAGAAGCGCCTGGGCATCTTCGTGCCCCATCAGCAGCATATCGGCAGCGCGCATCATCGGCAGAAGAACGTCTCGCGCCCGTGAAGCGCTCCACAATCGCGGACGAAAATTGGGGTCGAACGAAATCAACGCCCCAACCGCACGTGCGAGGTCAATGGCGCGCACGCACGCAGCAGCGCATGATTCGCTCAAAGCAGGGGTAATCCCGGTCAGATGCACGATCCGCGCGCCTGCGAATTGTTCTGGCGTCAGATCGTCAGGAGAGATTCGACTGGCGGCTGAATTACGGCGATAATAGTAGACACGTCGTGCGCCGTCGGCAAGCCATTCGCGAAAGAATACGCCGGTTGGCGCATCAGGGTCGGTGCGCAGCGATGAGGTATCAACCCCTTCATCAGACAGGATTGCGCGCACCCGTCTGCCGAACGGATCGTCGCCGACGCGGCTGATGAAACGGGCGCTGTGACCGAGACGGCAAAGCGCAATGGCGAGATTCGCCTCCGCGCCGCCGATGTCGAGCAACAGCGCGCGGGCTTCGTCGAGCGACACGGGATCGGGCGGGTACATGACAGCCATGCACTCGCCAAGCGTCACGACATCAGGCATAGGCAAGCGCTCCTTGTCGGTTTATTGTACCACGGTCGGCGCCTGTCCGAATAACTGGGGGTCGGATGGCAGGGGCAGGCAGGAGTTGTCAGAAAACAACGCTCTGGCTGCTGGCGGTTGATGAAGATTAAGAACTTAAGTCTGGTAAACCGATGCCGCCTGGTCGCACGTTCTCTGGGCTGCGGGCTAAAGCCCTGGCTGAGCACGTTGAAGCCCCTGCGGGGCTTTCTCGATCGCAGCCAGGGCTTCAGCCTGCAGCGTCCCGGCAATGCCAGACGATGTTCTTGATCTCCGTCAGCCTGAAGTTGAGATAATCTCTCGAAAGCAAAGAAAGAATCTATGACTGCTGATGATCCTCGAATTCTCGAACTGCGCGCGTTGCGTGAGCGTGCGCGTCAGGGGGGCGGACCGGAACGGATCGCCCGGCACCATGCGCGCGGCAAACTGACTGCCCGCGAGCGGATCGATGCGCTCCTCGATCCCGGCAGTTTCTCTGAACTTGAGCCGTTCACCACCGGCAGACCTGTGGACGGCGAGACATTCTACGGCGATGGCGTTGTGACCGGCTACGGCAGGATCGACGGACGCACGGTATTCGTCTATTCGCAGGATTTTACCGTGCTCGGCGGATCGCTTGGCGAGGCGCAGGCGCGCAAAATCTGCCGGGTGATGGACCTGGCGTTCAGCGAAGGGGCGCCGATCATCGGGTTGATCGACTCCGGCGGTGCGCGGATCCAGGAAGGCGTCCACAGCCTCGGCGGCTACGGCGAAATCTTCCGCCGCAACACGAAATGCTCCGGCGTCGTGCCGCAGATCAGCGTGATGCTTGGTCCCTGCGCTGGCGGCGCGGCGTACTCGCCAGCCGTCACCGACCTGATCATCATGGTTGAACGGCGATCCTTCATGTTCATCACCGGTCCCGATGTGATCAAAGAGGTCACCGGTGAAACCATCGACCTGGAAGGGCTTGGCGGCGCGAACGTGCATATGACGATCAGCGGCACCTGCCACCTGACGGCGCCGGACGATCAGACGGCGCTGGCGCTCTGTCGGCTGGCGCTGTCGTACCTGCCCTCGAATAACACGGAAAACCCGCCGTTCGTTCCGACTGACGATGATCCATTACGCGCCGATGAGGAACTGAACCGGATCGTTCCGCTTGATCCGGGGCAGGCATACCGTATGCACGATGTTATTGAGCGAGTGGTGGATCGCGGCAGCTGGCTGGAATTGCAACCGATGTGGGCAATGAACGCAATCATCGGATGGGCGCGCATGGGCGGGCGGAGCGTCGGCATCGTAGCGCAGGAGCCGAGCGTCATGGCTGGCGTGATCGACATCGACGCCTCCGACAAAATTGCCCGCTTCGTGCGCACCTGCGACTGCTTCAACATCCCGCTGGTCACGTTCGTCGACTCGCCCGGCTTTCTGCCCGGCATCGACCAGGAGCATCGCGGCATTATCCGGCATGGCGCGAAAGTGCTCTATGCCTATGCAGAGGCGACTGTGCCCAAGATCAGCATTGTAACGCGCAAGGCGTATGGCGGGGCATACATCGTGATGAGCAGCAAACCGTTGGGGGGCGACATCAATTTTGCCTGGCCCAGCGCCGAGGTGGCAGTGATGGGGGCGGACGGCGCAGTAAACCTGCTATACCGCGAGCAGATCGCCAAAGCGCCTGATCCCGCTGCCGAGCGCGCGCGTCTCGCGCGCGAGTACGAACGGAAATTCAATAATCCCTACCATGCTGCAGCGGCTGGCTTCTTCGACGATGTGATCGAACCGCGCGAGACGCGCGCGCGGGTTATCGCCGCGCTCGACGCGCTGCGCGATAAGTCGGTGGCGCCGCCGCCGCGCCGTCATGGGAATATGCCAGTGTAAAAGGAGCAGCATGCCATGCCCGAAAATCTGAGTATTGCGTTATATTTGCTGGTGATCGGCATGAGCATCACCTTTAGCGCGCTCTTTCTACTGTGGGGATTGATGGCGCTGCTGACGGCGCTGACTGCCAGGGGCGCAGAGGAGGCGCCAGCCGTCGAAGCGGCTGAACCCGCTCTCCCGTCGCTGCCAGTGCAACCCGACCGTTCTGCGCAGCGGCGACGTGCGGCGGCGGCGGCGGTGGCGGTGGCGCTTGCGCGTGAACAGGCGGCGCGAAGAATGGTCACATCCACATCGGCGGTCAGCCCCTGGCAGGCGGCCGGGCGCATGGCTCGAACTGGACGGGAGGGACGAGAGCAATTATGAAGGTGCGCGTGGTCATCGAGGGAACAGCATACGATGTCGAGATTGTCGATCTCAACGCACGTCCGGTCGTGGCAATCGTTGATGGCGAACGCTTCGAGATCTGGCCCGAGTCCCCGCCTGCCCCGCTCGTCAGTTCGCTCGACGGGCGACAGGCGTTAGCAGCGGCTGCGCCGCAGGCGCCGCCCGCGTCCCTTGCCCCCGCGCCGGCGGCGCCTGCTCCGCCCGCGCCCGACACCGTGGAGAGCGGGACGGTGCTGGCGCCGATCCCCGGCGTTATCCTCGCTGTCCGGGTCAAACCCGGCGACCGGGTGACCGCAGGGCAGGAGGTGTGCGTGCTCGAAGCGATGAAAATGCAGAACAGCATCCGCGCGAAACAGTCCGGCGTCGTGACGACCGTCTACGTCAGCGACGGGCAACACGTGAAGCACCATCAACCGCTGCTGGTCATCAAGCCGGAGTAACCGTTCACCATTGGGACGAACGATCCCACAATCCAGGGCATCGCGCATAACGCCCGCGCTTCCAGGATCGGCGTGAACATCGACAGGCTGGTGATGCCGCTCATCACTTGTCACTATCACGCGAAACGCCTGCGTTCCCACGAGCGGCTTAGTCGCCTGTATATCGCAGAATAAAGACTATGGATTTCTCAACGCTCATCCCCGAGTTGATCAAAGGTCTGGCGAACTTCACCCCCGGCAACCTGGTGATGATCGCTGTCGCAGCGACGTTGATCGCGCTGGCGGTGGTGAAAGAGTACGAACCAGTGCTGCTGCTGCCGATCGGGTTCGGCTGTCTGGTGGCGAACATTCCGCTTACCGGCATGACCGACGGCGAGGGATTGTTCGGCATCCTCTACCGCGCCGGGATCAGCACCGAACTCTTTCCGCTCCTCATTTTCATCGGCGTCGGCGCGATGATCGACTTCAGCCCATTGCTGGCGATGCCGCGCATGGCGCTCCTCGGCGCCGCCGGTCAATTCGGCATCTTCGGCACGCTGATCCTGGCGACGCTCCTCGGTTTTCCGCTCAATCAGGCGGCGTCAATCGGGGTCATCGGCGCCATTGACGGTCCCACGTCGATCTACGTCGCCTCGCAACTGGCGCCGGAACTGCTCGCGCCCATCGCCGTCGCCGCCTACTCCTATATGAGCTTAGTGCCGAT
>JAUQOW010000032.1 GCA_030550675.1 Chloroflexota bacterium | reverse complement strand
GCGCGGCGGACGGTGGCGCCGTCGGTCGTAGCGCAGCGCGCCGACCGGGTCCCAGTCGCCGCTGCGCAGCGCATACAGCAGAAAATGATCAACGTCCAGCGCCACGCCGCTGAGGGCAGTCAACGCAGCGCGCAACGGCGCGCGCGGGTAGAGCGCCAGACCGGTCGCCGCAGCCGTCAGCAAATGGACATGAAAACGCACGCTATGCTCGCTCTCTATGCCCACCCCAGGTCGTCCGGTCCCGTCGAACTCTTCTTCGAGACGGAGGACTCTTCTTCCCCTTCCGCATCGGCGCCGTCTTCCTCGCCCTTTTTCTTGCGCTGCAATTCCTCTTCCAGCATCTCGTCCACCATCTCGTCCCAGTCGTCGCCAGCTTCTTCGCCAAGTTCCTTTCCCAGTTTCTTTGCCCAGCGCGCAATCGAGCGCGGGTCGTTCTCGTCGAGACCGGCGAGCATCGAGGGATCGGCAAGCGCTTCGATGCGTGACTCCTCGGATTTAAGCACTGCCACGCGCGAAATCGCGCGGCGCACGTCCGTGGCGCCGCAGCGCGGGCAGGCAAGCCCATCCGGGTCGCGAAACCCGTACACCAGTTTCTGGAAACGTCCATTGCACTGCGGGCAGAGATACTCATAGATCGGCATAGCTGCACCCTCCCTCACGTTTGCTTCAGGGCGCGGATTGCCAGCGGCAGGCGCGGCGGCAGATCGCCAGCGAGCGCCCCCATATCGCCAAGTTCGTCGCGCACCAGGCGACCGGCGGCGCTATGGAGGTAGACGCCGAGCGTGGCGGCGTCGAACGGTTTCAGCCCCTGCGCCATCAAACCCGCGATCGCGCCCGCCAGGACATCGCCGGTTCCGGCGGTCGCCAGCGCCGGATTGCCGCCGTCATTCACGCGCACCCGCCCTTCCGGGTCGGCGATGACGGTGGTTGCGCCCTTGAACACGACGATCTGTTTCCAGCGCGCGGCGGCTTCCTTCGCCACATCAACCGGATGGTCAGCAATCTGTTCGATGCCGAGCAGACGCCGCATCTCGCCAGGATGAGGCGTCAGCACACATCTGCCGTGCGGCAGGCGATCCCAGAGTGCGCCGGGGGCGACATCCGCCGTTTCGGGATGATGGATCAGGTCCGCCAGGATATTCAACCCATCCGCGTCAATGACCGTGAACGGCAGTTCCGGGCGCTGTTTCACGGCGGCTTTCTCACTCCCGGCAGTGGCGATGCGAAACCCGATCTGCCCGCGATGGCGCGGCGATTGCAGCCCAAGCAACCGCTCAAAGAAGGCGCGCGTCGCCTTCTCGCGCCCCAGACCCGGACCAACCAGCAACACCTGATAGTTGCCGAGGATGGTGAGCAGGTCATCGGCGGCGGCATCGCCGAGCACCCCCCATTCGGCTTCGGGCAGCGGGTGGAGCGTCACTTCGGGGATGCGACCCGGACCGAACAGCTGGCTGCGTCCGACGGCGAGGGTCACCAGACCAGCGCCGACGCGCGCTGCGCCAGCGCTCGCCAGTGATGCTGCGCCAGGATAGTTTACTGATCCGGCGACGACCAGCACTTTGCCAAACGTGCCTTTGTGCGCATCCGGCGGGCGAGGCGGCAAAAGCGCTCGCGCCAGTTTCGCGTCGATCAATTCGGTCATGATGCCCTCCAGGTCGGCTGGCGAAAGACCGATATCGACGCTGCGCAGTTCGCCAGCATACGCGCGCGCCGGGTAAAAGATCAACCCACGTTTGAGCAGACCGGTCGAAACGGTCAGATCGGCGCGCACCGCATCGCCGAGGAGAGCGCCGCTGTCGGCATGGACGCCGGTGGGAACGTCCACCGCCAGTACGAATGGTCGGTTTGTCCCGTCAGGCTGCGCAGTCGCTGCATTCAGCGTCGCAATGATCGTCGCCAGTTCGCCTTCGACCGGGCGATTGGCGCCGTATCCGAGGAGCGCATCGATCACCAGATCGCTTTCGGTAAGCGCGGCGCGCAGCGCCTGACCGTGGGGGTCATCGGCGGAGCGCATCTCAGGGATGGCGCGTTCGCGGCACAACCGCCGGTTGGTGTCATCGGCGGCGTCGCTCCGCCGCCAGAGGTAGAGCGTGACCCGCGCGCCAGCGTCGTGGAGCAGGCGCGCCGCCACCAGACCGTCGCCGCCATTGTTGCCGGGACCGACCAGCACCAGCACGCGGCGACCGGCGGCGTTGCCAAGCACATCGAGCGCTGCCCGCGCCACCCCGGCGCCCGCCTGTTCCATCAAGCCCGACCAGGTTGCGCCGCGGGCGACCGCCGCTTCTTCGATGGCGCGCATTTCTCCCGCTGTAACGATCGTGCTCATAATCTCACGAACAGGCTTCAGGGGTTTTCAACAAGGCTGACGCAAAGGCGCGAAGGCGCGGAGCATTGACTGTGAGATGTTGCGCCCTTGCGTCTTTGCGCCAACCTGACCTGACAGGCAGATCAACCAGATATTGGACAATCCTCGCGATCGGCGTTGGCTGAGCCTGTCGAAGCCAACGCCGCTTGAGCCTGTTGAAGCCAACGCCAACCGCTCCAAGGGCGCAGGCTTGATCGTCCAGGTTTTATTGGACTCACTATGAGCTTTCTGCAATCACAGCGGCGCGGAGCTCCTCGAACCAACAAGCATGGTTAGACGCAAACCTCAAAGTTAAGTCCGCTCACACAAAGGCGCAAAGACGCGGAGACCCCGCGCTTAAGCTCCGTTGCTGATAGCACGTTTCCCTTATTTGAAAGGCATTGTAGTCAGACGGCTTCCACATGCTGCGGGCTGAAGCCCTGGCTGAGATTGTGCCAGCTCCGTTGAGGCTGCCATGCCCCGAGCAAGGGCTTATGAAGATTACCAGTTCAGTACTGCCAGAGCGCTTTGGGCTGAAGCTCTTGCGAAGGACGGGCGAGCCCCGAAGGGGCTTCAATGTACTGAGCGAGGGCTTTAGCCCGCAGCTCAGAGAATGCGCGACCGGGCAGCACGGGTATGCCGGATTTATTTCTTAATCCTCATTCGCCCGCAGCTCAGAGAATGCGTGACGTCGTGGCGTCGATATATATATATCGCTTCCTTTACCCACATTCGCACACCGCTTAGCGAACGCACCACGTAATCACGCCAGTATGCCAGAATTCAGTCACAAGCCTGCGCCAGGCTTCCAAGCGCCAGGCGCAAGGTCTGAACCCACAGCGATGCGGCGTTGCCCGAAAGATAACGCCTGAACCGCAGACAGGCGCCTACTTGATGCGTTCAATGTACTCCCCGGTGCGCGTATCGACCCGCACATAATCGCCCTGATTGACGAAGGCGGGAACCGAGATGACTGCGCCGGTTTCGAGCGTGACCTGCTTGTTGACGTTGGTCGCCGTGTCGCCGCGCACCGCGACGCTGGCTTCCGTCACCTGCAACGTCACAAACAGCGGCGGCTCGACGCCCAGGATCTTGTTGTCATCGTAGAACAGGACGTCCGCCATTTCGTTCTCTTTGAGGAACTTCGCCGGTTCGCCGATCAGATCTTCCGACACCTCGACCTGCTCAAACGTCTCAGTATCCATGAAGTGATAGATGTTGCCTTCGCGGTAGAGAAACTGCATCGGACGCTTCTCAACGCGCACGATCTCGATTTCGGAACCGGCGCGCACCCGCTCTTCAATTGTCTTCCCCGTCTCCAGGTTCTTCAGTTTCATGATCACCATCGCGCGCCAGTTGCCGGGGGCATGGTGGTAGAACTCCATCACGCGGTGCAGCTGGCCATTGTAGCGGATGATCATGTTCGTGCGCAGATCTGATGTTGTCGCCATACTCCTGATCTCCACAGAAAGCGCCGCTCGCCCGTGAGCGGCGCCGCATCAATCGGCTGATACACGATATATGTCAATTATAGCACAGGACGCATACGATTGTGTTCATCCGAAATCCCCTTCTCACGCCGCCGGCGACGCCCTCGCGCCATTTTCGGAATCGGATAGAATAAGCCGCGCTTTCCGCCTGTCATCGAAGGAGAAGGTTATGAACGCCGCACAATCCGCACGCATCGTCATTGATGAAGAGCGCGTCATTGATCGCATCTCGCCGCTCCTGTTCGGCGGGTTTATCGAACACATGGGGCGTTGCGTCTACCAGGGCGTCTTCGATCCCGGCTCACCGCTGGCGGACGATCAGGGGTTCCGCACCGACGTTCTGGCGGCATTACGCGAACTGAACCTGCGGATCATTCGCTACCCCGGCGGCAATTTTCTCTCCGGCTATCACTGGCGCGACGGGGTGGGACCGGTCGAGCAGCGTCCGCGCCGCCGTGAACTGGCGTGGCAATCGATTGAGACGAACCGTTTCGGCACGCACGAGTTCATCACACTGTGCCGCATGCTTGGCGCCGAACCGATGCTTGGCGTGAACCTGGGGACTGGGACGATCGAGGAGGCTGGCGCATACGTCGAATACTGCAACGCGCCAGCCGGCACAATCGAAGCTGACAGGCGCGTCGCCAATGGCGCGCCGGCACCATTCGGCGTCCGTTACTGGTGCCTCGGCAACGAGATGGACGGTCCCTGGCAGATTGGTCACATGGATGCGCACGCCTACGCGGTTAAGGCGCGTGAAGCCGCAAAACTGATGAGGTGGCACGATCCGTCGATCCGCCTGACGCTCTGCGGTTCATCGAGCAGCGGCATGCCGACGTACCCTGAATGGGATCGGATTGCGCTCGAAGTCTGCTGGGAGTATGTCGATTTTCTGTCGCTCCACTTCTACGCAGGCAACCGCGACGATGACACCGACAGTTATCTGGCGCTGGCGCGTCAGTTCGAGGAACATCTCGACACGCTCGCCGGAACGCTGCGGTATGTGAAAGCGAAGCTGCGCTCGAAGCACAACGTCTATCTGAGCTGGGACGAGTGGAATGTGTGGTACAAAGACCAGACGACGCAGGGAGGATGGCGCGAAGCGCCGCACCTGATCGAAGAGGTGTACAACCTGGAAGACGCGCTGGTGGTTGCGCAGTGGCTGAATGTGTTCCTGCGGCGCTGCGATGTGTTGAAGATCGCCTGTCTGGCGCAACTGGTCAACGTCATTGCGCCGATCCTGACCCGTCCCGACGGGATGCTGCGCCAGTCGATCTTTTATCCGTTCGCGCTTTTCAGCCGTTATGCGAGCGGCGACTCGCTCGATCTGCATGTTCAGTCGCCAACGTATCACACCCGCGCTTTTGGGGAGCAGCCCCTGATCGACGCTGCCGCCAGCTGCGACGCCGAACGCGGCAGAGGCGCCGTGTTTGTGGTGCACCGGGGACGACATGCGCCGCTGGCTGTCAACCTTGAGTGGCGGGGACGTTCGCCGCAGCGCATCGCACACATCTATCAGATATCCGGCGCTGATCCTAAAGCCGCCAATTCCTTCGACCGTCCCGATGTCGTCTGCACGCACGAATTGCCCGGCGCCCCGGTTGTTGACGGTCGACTCAGCCTCGATGCGCCCCCGTTATCGCTGACAGTGGCAGTGGTTGAAGCGTCCTGATGCCTGGTGTCGCCCTCACCCCCTGCCCCTCTCCCGCGCTGCGGGAGAGGGGGGCGTTTTAGCGTCCTGATGCCTGAAACGGACGATTCAACATGAGGGTTTGCCAAAAAAATCCACCCTTGTGAGGGGAGGGAGGTGGGGCGTCCTGACGCCTGTTTTTGCCCTCGCCCCCTGCCCCTCTCCCGCGCTGCGGGAGAGGGGGGCTCACAAGTGTAGCGTTTTCAGGCGCGCCCTCGTGGTGCATCGCTCGTTTCAGGCGTCAGAATGCCCCAACTCCCCCTTCTCCCCTTGTGGGGCGCCGAGGTGTGCGAGGCGGGCGAAACGTCGAAAGCGGATGGTCAGAATGCCCCAACTCCCCCTTCTCCCACAAGGGGAGAAGGGGGCAGGGGGGATGAGGGGCAAAGGGTGCGGGACGGGGACAACGCCCTCACTCCCCTGCCCCTCTCCCGCGTTGCGGGAGAGGGGCGTGTCCTGGCATTCTGATGCCCCAAACAGGCGACTCAACCTCCGGTGAGCTTTCAGCCCCTCTTGACAGATGTCCCCAACTTCCATTAGGATGGTTTACACAATCAAAAACCGCTCTGATCGTGCATTCAGTACAAATTGAGTGGTAGCCGCACAACGACGTGCAACTCAGCGAGGAGGGCGAGCGATGAGTTACCGGGAACATGCGCCATACGGACCGGTTGTGGTCTGTGACTGTTGTGGAAGCGTCGGCGCGATTGGCGACCGTGACTGGCGGCAGGTGCGCGGCAGCGGCGTCGAGGACGCCAGGCATCTGTGTCGGGCGTGTCGGCGGCGCGCCGTGTGGTGCGAGGTGCATCAGACATATCATCTGCCCGAAACGCTTCACCGCCGACCGTGCGTCGCCTGCGGCGGACTGTTCACCGCCCAGGCGGGATGGAACCTTGAGTACTGTCCATCGTGCCGTCGTGAGCGCGGCATTGTCGTAGCCGCGCAGGCGCCAGCGGACCATGAAACGACCGGATGGCGCGAATGGTCCCGGCTGTTTTCCTGGCGCACCCTGCGGCGTTATCGTTCGATCCTGTCAAATCTCCGCCGCTAGAAGCATTGCCCGAAAACGCTGACGCAAAGGCGCGCAGGCGCAGAAGCAAGGGTATCGATCGCCAGACTCTGCGCCCTTGCCATCTTTGCGTTAACCGGTGCAGGCAACGTTGCACCTGACGCGCGCCGCTCAGGTTGTACTTTGTGGTATAATGCACAATCATGAAGCGTGCATGGGCGGCAGTGTTTCGTTTCTTCACCCTACCCGCCGGCAAACTCGCGGGAGCGGCGTCGGCGATGCAGCGCGCCAGTCTGCCAGTGGCGATGGCGTTGATCGTGGGGATGTTCAATCCCCTATTCTGCGTCGTTCACTGCGCCGTGACCGACGCCGCAGCGCGTCAGGAGACGCCGCCCGGCAGCGCGCGATTCGTCTGTCATTTGATCGGCGGCTCGCACTCCTCCGCTGCCGATCAGGGACACATCCCTGATCAGAAACCCTCAACACCGCGCGCTGTCTATGAGAGCGTCCTGATTGTGACTATCCTGTGCACGGCGTTTCTCCTGTTCACCGCTCGCCTGACGCCGTCCGCCAGACCGCGATGGCGCGGCGAGGCGACAGCGCCGCCTCCTCCCCCTCCCAAACCGCTGCCTCTCCTGCCAGCTGGAGCGTAAGGCGTTCGTCCTGACCCGGTGAACGCTACGCGACGCCATGCGCCCGACGCGGTAAGTGTCGCTGTGCATACGTCAGCCCTGCGTCTCTCGCAGAAGTCAGCATTGTGGTCACTGGCAGGCGACTGCGGGCATCGACTTCAGCATTCACGCCCGACTCCCGGCTCGCAGCGCCGGGTTCCGGTTCTCAGTTCTCGGTTCTCGGTTCTCAGCAAGGACATCCCGGCACTCTGGCGAACGTACCATGCAGTGACAGAGTATCAACAGGAAAGGAGCACATCCAATGAATCTCGTTCGATCCCTGTTCGTTCTGGCAGGCGCACTCGCGCTTGCGGCATGCGCAACGGCATCACCGACGACGCCAGCCGCACCGGCGCCCGCTGGCGGTCCGACGATTCAGATCAGCGAACCCTGGGCGCGCGCGATGAAGATGGAGGGCGGCGCTATGGGCGGGATGGCGCAGCCGACGATGGCGCCAGCGTCCGGCGGCGGTTATGGCGGCATGGAGCCGACCAAGGCGCCTGAGCAAGGCATGGCGCACGGCGGGCACGGTGAAATGGAGATGGGAGGCGCCAACAGCGCCGCGTATATGGTCATTCGCAATACTGGCAACGAACCCGACAAACTGATCGCCGCGAGCACTGATGTCGCCAAAACTGTTGAGCTGCACACGGTCATCGAGGAAGGCGGCGTGATGCGCATGCGCCAGGTCGAGGGCGGCATCGAGATTCCTGCCAATGGCGAGGTTGTGCTGAAGCCGGGCGGGTTCCACGTGATGCTTATTGGACTGACCCGTGATCTGAATGCAGGCGATAAGGTTGAACTGACGCTTACCTTCGAGAAGGCGGGGCAGATCCCTGTTACCGCTGAGGTGCGTCAGCCATAGGATTTGGAGGGCGTTTTCACGGCTGGACGCCTGTTTTTGCCCTCACCCCCTGCCCCTCTCCTGCGCTGCGGGAGAGGGGAGCGTTTCGGGCATCAGAATGCTCTGGCTCCCCCTTCTCCCACGAGGGGAGAAGGGGGAGTTTGTCTGTCCTGACGCCTTTTTTCCCTCATCCCCCCTGCCCCTTTCTCCCACAAGGGGAGAAGGGGGAGATCGTCGAACTTCAGATCACGTCACACGCACGTCGCACGTCGCAGCCGCGCGACCGAATCGCACAGCGCCTCGTCGGTGTCGCGCCCGAAGCCGCCCGATTTAGGAACTCCGCCGATTTCGAGGATGGCCGCCCCTCGATATCCCCTTTCACGCAATTCACGGAAGCGCGCCTCGAAGTCAATGCTGCCCTGGCCAAGCGGCAGATGATGATTGACCGCCGGCAGCGGCGTGTCGGAGACGTGGAGCAGCGTCATGCGCGGCGCCAGGTCGAGCCAGGCGTCGAGTTCGTCAGGCGGGGTGTGGTTCAGGTCCCATACGAAACCGAGTTCGGGCGCTGCGTCGAGCGCCCGGCTGATCGCCTCAATCCGCGCGAAGAGCGGCACGTCCGGTTCGTTGTGCTCCAGCGCGAGGGTGAAGCCGTGGGTCTGCGCCAGGTCGGTTCCGGCGCGCAGGGTGTCGATCAGCATCTCCTCCAGCCCGCGCAAGTCGGCGTCGGTCATCCATATTGCTGGCGCAAAGTGCCAGTGGACGTGACGAATTGCCAGCGCCCGGATAGCGTCCAGGTTGTTGCGCAGCACGTCGAGCGGCGTCAACCCGGATGCGGTGCGCCCGTTCGTTCCCACCCGCACGACGATCTCCATCACGGCGGACATGTCGTTGCTGAGGAGCATGTCGCCAGCCGCTGCGAGCGGCATGCCCAGGTACGCAGCGTCAACGCCATGCTCGCGCCCGTGGATCTGGATGCAGTCGCACCCAAGACTCCGCGCAAACGCGATTTCCTGGGATATCGGGCGCCAGTTGATCGGAAACAGGCGTGCGTTGATGCCAATGGCGACAGGTTGTGCAGTCTGGTTCATAGAGCATTCTCGAAAAATTGACGCAAAGACGCGAAGGCGCAAAGTTTTGCAATTCGTACCGCTCTACTTTGAGCCTGTACGTCTTTGCCCCAACCTTTGTGAAAAATCCCTCAGTGGTACAGCGTTCGATAACAGAGCGGATGTTCAGAGGTTATTCTCCATCACCGCCGCCACGGTGCGGCGCGCCACGTCTTCCCAGCGGCAGTTTTCCAGCACCCAGGCGCGTCCGCGCGCTCCGAGCGCGCGTCGCAGCGCGCGGTTGTCCAGCAGCAGATCGAGCGCTGCGGCAAATTCGGCGAATCCGTCGAAACTCAGCCCGCCGCCGCTGGCTTCGACCGCCTCGCGGGTGACGTCGCAGCGCGCATTGACCAGCGCCGGTGCGCCCTGCAACCACGACTCCATGAGCACAATTGAGAAACTCTCATAGGTCGAGGGCTGAATAAAAACGTCGGCAGCGGCATAGGCGTCGTGGCGCTCCTGCACGTCAACGTCTCCAAGATCGAGGACAATCGCTTTCAGCGGCGGCGGGATGTCCGTCGGATCGCGTCCAGTCAGCACCAGGGTCAGCGGCGTTCCCCGCCGCGCCCAGTATTCGCGCAGGTACATCAGCAGCATGGGAAAATTTTTCGAGGCGTCGCGCCGACCGGCGTAGCGCAGCACCGGACCATGCAATCCATACTTTTCGCGGAATGCCGCGCCATCGCCGCGCGGCGTCAGGTCAATCCCTTCACCCGCCATCACTACCCGGTCGGGCGGAAGATCGTAGAGGCGCAGCGCGAGCATGCGTTCAGCGGGACTGTTCGCCAGCACGCGCCGGGCGCGGCGGAACATCCAGCGGTAGGTGGCGTATCGCGCGTATGGTTCATCGTGCAGACACGGCAGCAGATGCCCGCGCTCCCCGGCGAGCAGCGTTCCCCAGAAGGTCGTCGGGAACGGGTAGGGCATAAAAATGAAACGCCGCTGGTCGCGCTCGATGGCAATGGCGTCGAGCAGCGCGTCACTCGAAAGCAGCGACGCCAGCAGGCGCATCTCGTGATCTGGAAAGTCGATCCAGTCGTCAGGGAGACCGAAACGCTGGACGGCTGCCGGGGTGTACGGGTCGTGAGGCGCAGGGCGCGGCGGGGTGAGGGGAAAGCGCCGCACCGGCACGCCATCGACAACGTCGGCGCCGGTGCGGTAGTACGGAACCGGCGGGCTGAATGAGTCGCGTCCGTCGGTCGTCCAGACCTCGACCGGCGCGCCGAGGGCGCGGATTGCGGCGGCAAGCTGGCGCGCCTGCGTCTCGGCGCCGCCAGCCGTATCAGGACCAAACCAGGGCACAACGATGGTGATGATGTCGGGCATAGCATCTCGTACTATTGACGCCAGGGAGCAAAGGCGCAAAGCTGCGCAATCAATAATGATAACCTTATAGGAAGATCAATCTAAACCTGGACAAACACGCCTGTACCTGTGGAGCGGTCGGCGTTGGTTGCGACAGGCTCAACCGGCGTTGGCTGATCCTGTCGAAGCCAACGCCGATCACGAGATTGTTCAACGTCTGGTTGATCTTCCTATTAGGCGTCCTTGCGCCTGTGCGTCAGCCTGTTCAGTTGCAGGCTGCGGCGCAGGCGCAACGTTTCGCAAGCTATACCGAGAGCTCTAAGCGTCTTTGCGCCTGTGCGTCAGCCTCGTCAATGGCGAGCTGAGCGCCGTCGCTGGCGGGAGGCGCGGAAGGCGGCGACATCGGCGCGGAAGGCGGCATCGACACGAATCAGGGCGCGCAGCGCGGCGGTCAACGCTTCATTGGCGGCATTCTGCTGCTCGACGATGGGATTGATCAGCCAGCGCAGATACTGGCGCACAATCCGGTTGTGCAACGCGACAGCCTGTTCGATAATCGTGCGCCCGGTGAGGGTCCAGTGCGCAGTGACGGCTTGCCGCGATTGGGCATGGGTCAGCGCTTCGTGCAGCTCCAGTTCAATGAAACGAGCGGGAGGCTCCGCAGCCGCGCGCTCGCGCACCTGCGCCATGAGATCGGCGTAGGTTGGCGCGGCGGCGGAGTCGATCTCAGCCGCCGCGCGTTCCTCCGCTACATTGCCGTCGCTGGCATGGCTGACACTCTGAGATCCCTGCGCGCCAGCCTCCTGCTGCGCCGCCACCTGGCGCGCCAGGTCCTGGTACGCCTCCGCCAGCAGGCGCAGGGTGCGCGCAGCGGCGTCGTTGAACGCATTCTGCTGCTCGACAATCGGGTTGATGTACCAGCGTAGATAGCGCCGCACCACTTTGTTGATCAGCGCCATCGCCTTCTGCGGCAGAGTGCGCCCGGTGAGGGGCCAGTGCGCGCTGACCACTCGCGTGATTTCGAGGTCGTCGAGGCTGCGCTGCAATGCGCGTTGCAGCGCATCGTCGCCAATCGGTCGGCGGGCTGCGTGTTGCGCGCGCACCTCGGCGCGCAATTGTTCCAGGATGGCGGCGACATCCGGCGCGCCATCAGGATGGGATCGGTTATCGGTCATACAGTGTCAAAGGTGCAAATTTCGATGTTCAGCCGTTGCACGCACACCGGCGCCCGTTCGACGCTTTGGAGCAGCGTGTCAGTCAGTATGCGCGGCTGCGGTCGAACAGGCGAAAAGAACAGATGGCTCTTGCGCGGGCTATCGCTTGCGCCAAAACCCGGAGCGACCGGCTGAACCGCTGGCGTGGCGCTCAGGGCATCAACCCACAGACGTTCGAGTCGCTCCGCACAGGCGACACACCAGGCTTCCTCCAGTTGTCCGTGTTTGCGCAGATAGTCGATGTGCCAGTGCGGGCGCGCCTTTTCCCTGCGGGCATGATACGCCAGGCGCGCCGGCAGCCCGCCGGGTCCGAAGGCGCTGCCGACATACAGATAGTACCCGGCGGGAAAATCCAGCACGCCGAGTTTGCCGACAGGCAACCCGGCGATGTCACGGTCGAGCCGCAGAATGAGCAGATAAGTTCCCTTCACAGTTCTTCCAGGTTCAACGCCTGTCAACTCATAGAGAGATCAACTAGATGTCGAACAATCTCGTGATCGGCGCTGGCTTCGACAGGCTCAGCCAGCGCCGGGTGAGCCTGTCGAAGCCAGCGCTAACCGTTCCACGAGTGCATGCGTGATTGTTCAGGTTTGGTTGATCTTTTCTATAAGCGCACGCAAAGGCGCAACGTCTCGCACTCACACGATCATCTTTGCGTCTTCGCGCCTTTGCGTCAATCTTTCCAGGACAACATCTAGACTGCTATCGTTGCCCACTCATTGTACCGCATATCCAGCGTTTCCTGCACTTCGACGATCTCAATCCCCAGCGATGTCACGCGCTGCACGTCACCCGCAGCGCTGGCGGCGTTCAGCGCCTCCTCAAGATCGCGCAGTTTCGCTTCGAGACCGGCAATTTCCTCTTCCAGCGCCGCCAGACGGCGCTGTCGTCGGCGTTCTTCGCGTTCCTGTTCACGGCTGATTGCGCGGGCGTCCCTGGCTGGCGAGGCGGCGCGCGTTTCCTGCACCATCTCACGCTTTTGCGCGCCATTCGATGGCGCGCCCGCGCCGGACGCGGCATCGCGCGCAGCAACGTATTCGGAATATGTACCGTCGAACACCTCGATGGCGCCATCGCGCACCATCCAGATCGTGTCGGCGACGGCATCGACAAAGGAGCGGTCGTGCGAGACGAAGAGCACTGTGCCGTCGTATTCGTTCAGCACTGTTTCGAGCGCCTCGCGCGCATCGACATCGAGGTGATTTGTCGGCTCGTCGAGCACCAGCAAGTTGCCGCCGAGGAGCATCAACTGCGCCAACGCCGTTCTGCCGCGTTCTCCGCCGGAAAGGTCGCCGATGCGTTTGTAGACATCATCGCCGCTGAAGAGGAAGCGCCCCAGCAGCGTGCGCGCTTCGGCTTCCTTCAGGTCCGGTCGAATGCGGCGAATTTCGTTGAGGATCGTCTGGTCCATCCGCAATCCCTCGTGCGCCTGGGCATAGTAGGCGAGTCGGACATTGCTCCCCAGGCGCGCCTGCCCGCGCAGCGGCGGCAGGTCGCCGACAATCGTGCGCAGCAAGGTCGTCTTGCCGCAGCCGTTCGGTCCCATGAGCGCCACCCGCTGCCCGCGCCAGATTTCGAGGTCGGGAATGTGGAGCAGCGCCAGCGGCTGCGCGTCGGCGGACCGCTTGTAGCCGACGGTCAATCCTTCGATTTTCAGCACCAGATCGGCGCCGCGCAGGTTCGAGCCGAGTTTGAACGCCAGTTTCTTCTGCTGCTCCGGTCGGGCGATCAGCCCTTCGATGCGCCCTGAACCGCCCTCCCACCCTTCCTTCAGGCGCTCCAGGCGTCGTTCGCGCCCGCGCGCCTGTTTGCTGAGCTGGCTGTTCTTGAAGCGCCGGATGAACTCCTCAGTTCGGGCGATCTCCTCTTGCTGCGCGCGGTACTGTTTCAGTTGCAGTTCGAGGCGCGCGGCTTTCAGCTCCAGATAGCGCTGGTAGGGCGCGGGATAATCGCCGTCGAGCCGGTTGAACGCCAGGTCGAGCGTGCGGGTCGTCACCCGGTCGAGGAAGTAGCGGTCGTGCGAGACGACAATCAGCGTGCCGTCCCACTCGCGCAGGAAGCGTTCGAGCCATTCGAGCGCCGCCAGATCGAGGTGGTTGGTCGGCTCATCGAGCAGCAGCACGTCGGGATCGGACAGGAGCGCAGCTGCGAGCGCGGCGCGGGTCTTCTGCCCGCCGCTGAAGCGCGCCACCGGTTCATGGCGTTGCGCAGCGGTAAACCCCAGACCATCGAGGATCAGGGCGATCCGCCGGTCGATGTCATAGCCGCCAGCGTGCTCAAAGCGGTGAAGCGCCTCGCCGTAGCGCTCCATCAGGTCGTCGTGGTTGGGACGGGATGGATCGGTGAGCGCGGTTTCGAGTGCGGCGATTTCATCGCGCAGCGCATTGAGATACGCGAGCGAGGCGTGCATTTCTTCAAGCAGCGTGCGATTGCTGTCGAAGCGCGCTTCCTGCGCCAGATACGCCAGGCGCGTTCCGCGCGCCACATGCACGCTTCCGCTGGTCGGCGTCTCCTGCCCGGCAATGATCCGCAGCAGGGTGCTCTTGCCTGCGCCGTTGACGCCGACAATCGCCGCTTTATCGCCGCGCGCGATCTGAAAACTGACATCGCGGAAGATCAGTTCAGCGCCGTAGTATTTGGTCAGGTTGCTGACAGTGATGATCGACACGAGTGATCTCCCGTTGTGTCACAAAAACCGGCGCGGCGGTGTTTCCAGTATGATTATAACAAATGACGGCGCAGGGACGATGATAGCGACAGCAGGCGACCGGCATATGGCGGAACACGAGAGCGATGGCGCGCTGCTCGAACGGCTCCGGCGCGGCGACGAGGCGGCGTTTGAGGAGCTGTTTATGCGCCATTATGCGACAGTGTACCGCGTGCTCTATGGGCTGACCGGGAGACGCGAGGCGGCGGAGGACGCGGCGCAGGAAACGTTTCTGACCCTCTACCGTCGCCCGCCGTCGCCCCCTCAACCGTTGCGTCCATGGCTCTGCCGGGTCGCGCTCAATACTGCGCGCAATGCGCTGCGCAGCGAACGGCGGGACGCGGCGCGCATTGAGCGAGTGGCGCATGCGCCGGTCGCCGAAGACCCGTCCGAAGCGGCGGAGCGCGCCGAGGAGCGCGAACAGGTGCGCGTCGCGCTGGCAATGCTCCCGCAGCGCCAGGCGCACCTTCTGCTCCTGCGCCACGCCGGGTTGTCGTATGCCGAGGTTGCCGCCGCGCTCGACCTTGCGCCTGGTTCGGTCGGCACGCTCCTCGCCCGTGCCGAGCGCGCGTTTGCGGAAGCGTATGCGCGGTATCGATCCGCTGGCACGGAAGAACATTTGCCTGGAAAGCAGGTGCAGCCATGACCAGATGCTATGATGATGGCGCGTTGCGCGCCGGACTGGACGGCGAACTCCCGGCGGAGGCGCTGCGTGCGCAGCAGGATCACCTGGCGGTATGCCCGGAATGCCGCGCGCGCCATGCAGAACTGAAGGCGCTGGCGGACCAGGCGACATCGCTGCTGCCCGCCTCGCCGCCCGATATTTCCGCCGCATTGACTGCCCTGCGCCAGCGTATCAACTGCGAGCGACCGGCGCTGGCTGGCAGTCGCTCATCGTTTTCACAATCATCGCAAAGGAGTGTTCCAATGACTTCGACTCGCATATGGCGTCCCTGGATGGGATGGGCGGCTGCGCTGGCGGTCGTGCTTGCGCTGCTGGCATTCCCGCCGGTGCGCGCCGTCGCCGATCAACTGCTGAATGTGTTCCGCGTCCAGAACGTCGTCTTCGTCCCGGTCACCAGCGAGCGAATGGAGCAGTTGCAGCAACTCAACTTCGACAAGGAAATGTTGTTCCTCTCGCCGCCGAAGCAGACCAGCGGCTCGTCCGAAATGCGCACCGTCGCCTCCCTGAGCGAGGCGGCGGCGCTCGTCGGGTTCGCGCCGGCGCAACCGGCGCTGCCCGGTCCATCGTCGAGCGCCGAGTTTGCCGTGACTGATCGCGCGACCTTTGAGTTTCAGGTGAACGTCGAGTCGGCGCGCGAGTTGCTCCGGTTGGCAGGCGTCAACGATGTCACACTGCCGGATGCGCTCGGCGCCGCGCCGATTGTCGCCGAGATGTCCCCTGCCGTCAGCGCCCGCTATGTCGGCAACGGCTACGAGGTCATGCTGATGCAGGGCGTCAGCCCGCAGGTGACCCTGCCCGCCGGGGTGGAAATGCAGCAACTGGGGTATGCCGCACTGCGTATGCTCGGCATGGAGCCGCGCCAGGCAGCATCGCTCGCTGCACAGATTGACTGGCGTACTACGCTGGTCTTCCCCTTCCCGGCGGACATCACCTCCCTGCGGCAGGTGTCAGTCGGCGGTGCGCCGGGGTTGCTGGTAAGCGGCGAGCACCAGGGAGAGCGATACCAGAGCCTCTACTGGCAGCGCGGCGAGCGGTTCTATGTCCTGTCGGGGCGCGGATTGAGCGTCGAGGCGTTCCTGACGATGGCGGCATCGGTGCGATAGGGTGTGCAGACGGAAAGGGTTAAATCGCACATATGAACGGTAGAGACGTTGCACTGCAACGTCTCCGCGGGGTTGTGCAGGGACGTGGCGTTGCCGCGCCGGCGTGCCAGGGCGGGATACGTCACGTCCCCGCGTCCACGGATGCGACCATGCGATTGAGGCGTAGCGGTGTAACGTCCGACAGGCACAGATGGTCGTTGCACGTTGCACGTTGCACGTGCCGGGGTTGCAGGTTGAAGGCACGAAGGTTAGAGTAAACCGCGAGTGTCACCCTTTGCGTCCTCTGTGCCTCTGTGGTTCAAATGACAGATACGGTATGCCCCATCAACGCCCCTTCGTGCGCCTTCGTGTCCTTCGTGGATCACAGGACTACAGCGCCGGGGGGCGACGCGGTAAAGAGATTGGATCGGACGCTACAGCACGAAACATCAACATGCCCCTTCGTGTCCCTGCACGTCCTTCGTGGACGACAGGACCACAGCGCCAGGGGGGACGACGCGGTAAAGAGAATCGGACGCTACAGCACGAAACATCAACATGCCGCTTCGTGTCCCTGCACGTCCTTCGTGGACGACAGGACCACAGCGCCAGGGGAGCGACATGCACAGCGGAACGACCGCAACGTGATGGCAGACGCTATCAGCCCAACCCTTCGTGTCCCTTTGTGTCCTTCGTGGCTAAAAACATGTCCGACTACGTAATTGAAACAACCGGTCTGCGCAAGGTCTACGGCGCAAAAGTCGCCGTTGCCGACCTGACGCTCCAGGTGCCGCGCGGCGAAGTCTTCGCCTTCCTGGGACCGAACGGCGCCGGGAAGAGCACGGCGGTCAAGATGCTCCTGGGGCTGGTAAAGCCGACAGAGGGCAGTGCGCGCGTGCTGGGCGCCGCTCCCGCCGACCCGCGCGCAATGGCGCGGATCGGGTTCCTGCCAGAGCATTTCCGCTTCCACGAGTGGCTCCAGGCTGCCGAGTTTCTCGACCTGCACGCGCGCCTGAGCGGTCTCCCCGCGTCGGTGCGGCAACGGCGCATCCCCGAAGTCCTGGCGCTCATCGGATTGTCGGAGCATGCGCGTCGTCCGCTCGCCGATTTCTCGAAAGGCATGCTCCAGCGCATCGGGCTGGCGCAGGCGCTCATTCACGAACCGGAACTCGTGTTTCTCGATGAGCCGACCTCAGCGCTCGACCCATTCGGGCGCATGCTGGTGCGCAACATCATCCGCGATCTGCGCGCGCGCGGCACGACAGTGTTCCTCAACTCCCACCTGCTCGGCGAAGTCGAGCTGACGTGTGATCGAGCGGCGTTCATCCGCGAAGGGCGCGTGTTGCGCACCCTGAGCCTGCGCGATGCCGCAGCCGGCAGAGTGCGCGTGACGCTGCGGGTGGCAGGCGCATCGAACGGACTGCTGGCATCCCTGGCGGCATTCTGCGCCAACGGCGGCGCGCCGCAGGAAACGTCGCCAGGGATGATCGAACTGGAAGTCGCCAGCGAGGATGCGTTACCGCAGATCGCCGAACACATCGTTGCAAGCGGCGCGCGCCTCTATGCCCTCACGCCGCAGCGCGTCTCGCTCGAACAACTCTTCCTCGAAATCGTCGGCGCCGATGACAGCGGGCAGTGAGCGCCCGTCCACAGGTGACAGCCGCATTTGCAGGAGCAGGTCCCCGTGTCTGCTCCCTGTCGCCGTGGTCCTGCGATCCACGAAGAACGCGAAGGCGCACGAAGGGGCGTGAATGATGTGTGCCGTATCTGTCTGCCTGTTGTGTACCACAGAGACACAGAGGACGCAGAGGGAAACGCGATTGTGCGTCTCACCAGCGAACGCCCACAGGGAGCGCCCCTACCTTCGCGCCTTCAATGGCGTAGGGGCGGGACCCCGTATCTGCCCCCTGTCGCCGTGGTCCTGCGATCCACGAAGAACGCGAAGGCGCACGAAGGGGCGTGAATGAGTTGTTTTCCGCATCCAGAAGACTGTTTCCCCTCATCCCTCCTGCTCACAGGTGTAGAGTTTTTGGGTGCGAGGGGTGTTTGCTGCATCCTGAAGCCTGTTTTCCCCTCTTCCCCCCGCCCCCTTCTCCCACAAGGGGAGAAGGGGGAGTTGGGGCGTCCTGATGCCTGAAGCGGGCGACTCAGCACAATGGCTCGCTAAAAAACTCTACACCTTGTGAGCATCCCCCCCGCCCCCTTCTCCCACAAAGGGAGAAGGGGGAGTCAGGGCATTCTGATGCCTGAAACGCGCGATGCAACACGAGGGCGAGCCTGAAAACTCTACCCTTGTGAGCGGGGGGCGCCTCTACGTTCGCAATCTCGCCGACGATGCGCTGACGCCAGCGCCCCTACCGCATACATGGCTTACATGGTATGATATGCCTGGATCACTCCCTTATCACGAGGTTCGCGCATGGAACGTCTTGGGTTCATCGGGCTAGGGCGCATGGGTCAGGCGATGGCGGGGCGGCTGCTGGCGGCAGGGTTCCCGCTGACGGTTCATAATCGGACGCGCTCACGCGCGAGTGCGCTGGTTGACGCAGGCGCGATGTGGGCAGACACCCCCTCCGAAGTGACAGCGCGCAGCGACATCATCTTCACCATCCTGACCGACGAGCAGGCGGTTGAAGCCGTCTATCGCGGTCAGAATGGATTGCTCGCTGCGGATGCCACTGGTCGCCTGTTCATCGAAATGAGCACCATCCGCACCGCCACGATCCTGGCGCTGGCTGAGGCGATCGAACAGCGCGGCGCGCACCTGCTCGATGCACCGGTATCCGGCACGGTCGCTCCGGCGCGCGAAGGGCAACTGCTGGCGCTGGTCGGCGGGCGCGCCTCTGATCTGGAACGCGCCCGACCGGCGCTTCAAGTATTGAGCCGGCGCATCATTCACCTCGGCGGGCAGGGCGCTGGCACAACCATGAAACTGGCGCTCAATATGACCATGGCGTGCTTCTGGGGCGCGCTCGCTGAGTCGCTCGCCATGGGGCGGCAGTTTGGACTGAGTCTCGAAGCAATGCTCGACGTCTACCTGGACTCGCCGGTGGCGCTGCCCGCATTGCGCAGCAAGACGCCGACGCTGCTCGGCGAGACGAGCGAGGTGGCGTTCGATGTGACCGGCGTGCGCAAAGACCTGCGGTCAATGGTCGCAACCGCGCAGGACGCCGGGGTGCCCGCGCCGGTTGCGGCGGCGGCGCTGGCGCATTTCGCTGCGGCTACCGCTGCCGGGTATGGCGAACGCGACCTCGCAGCGGTAGTAGACTATCTGGCGGATGTGGCGCGTCGCACAGCGCGTCCCGCATTTACGTTGGGCGAGCCATGATCATCACAATACGCCCTTTTACTGGCGCTGCCGACATCGAGCGGATGATCGACCTGGCGTACACCTTCCCCGATCAGTGTCTGCGCGCGGTGGACCTGCCCTATCGCCTGGCGTCGTGGGCGCTTGACAATCCGCGCAATGCCAGCCTGTGGGAAGATGAAACCGGACATCTGCTGGGGTTTGCGGTGATCCAGTTGCCCTGGCATTCGCTCGATACCTGCGCTCACCCGGCGGCGTGCGACTCGGGCATTGAAGAATTGATGCTGGTGTGGGCGACGGAACGAGCGCAGGAGATCGCCGATCAGACGAACCAGATGTTGACCATGTATGTGGATGCGTTCGAGCACGATCTGGATCGCATGGCGCTCCTTGCCGCGCATGGGTTTGCGCCAGATTACCCCTCGATGATCCGGATGGCGCGTTCCCTCGACCGGGTGTTGCCGGCGCCGGTTCTGCCGGACGGATTCACATTGCGTCCGACTAACGGCATGCGCGAGTTGCACGAGTATGTCGCGCTGCACCGCGCTGCGTTCGGCGCCGCCGATATGACGGTTGAATGGCGGAAACGCACCCTCTGCATGCCGCAGTATGTTCCCGAACTCGATGTGGTTGCAGTTGCGCCGGATGGTCGCCTGGCGGCGTTTTGCATCTGCTGGCTTGGACCAAAAGAGGGCGAGGGGTATATCGAGCCGCTCGGCGTGCATCCCGATTTCGCCGGGTTAGGGCTTGGTCGCGCGGTCTTGCTCGAAGGTCTGTGGCGATTGCAGGCGCATGGCGCGACGATTGCAATCATCGACCGCTACGAAAATGATGACAGCGCTCGCGCCCTGTATGAGTCGCTCGGTTTCCGCACCCGTTTGCGGACGGTGACTTATGCCCGTCGTTTTTATGTTCTGCGGAAGGTAGTGTGACGACGTATGAATGATCCCGCACCAACGCTGACTGGCGACTACATCGAGTTGCGACCGCTTCCTGAAGACGATCTGCCGCGCCTGCTGAAGGTGTATCAGGGAACGCCGCTCTATTTCGACGGGCTGGGAGACTGCGCGGATCGCCTGACGCTCGATGATGTGCGCGCCCAATGGCGGCGCGCGCAGGAGTCGCCGGATCGGGTGCTGTTCGGCGTGTATCACCCGGTCACCGGTCTGCTGATCGGCGCTGTGGATGTGCAGATTGGAGCGCCGCGACCGGATTCGGCGGCGGTCTGGCTGCTGATCTGGGGCGGGTTTCAGCGTCAGGGGTATGGGCAGGAGTGCATGGCGCTGATTGAGTCATGGCTCATTCCAGAAAAGGTGAGTACACTGTGCGCAATTGCGACGAATAACGAAGAGGGGATTTCCTTCCTCGAATTGCAGGGTTTCCGCCGCACGGACCTTCCCGCCGAACCGCCAATCGGTCGCGGCGATGCGTTCTGGATGTGCTGGTAACGCCGGGGCGCGGCGACTGGGGGCGCGGCGCCGCCTCGCCCCTACCTGGAACTGTCTCACGTTCAACGTTCAACGTTCACCCTGGAACGCCGGAGCGCGGCGCCGCCTCGCCCCTACGTGTCTTACAATACATGCACGGGGTCGATGTCGATCATCCATCCTGGCGGCGGGCGTAGCGCGTTGAGGAGCGGCGTCGGATCGGCGGCGCACAGGATCAGGTGCCAGCGGTAACGGTTGCGCTGGACGCGGAAGAAGGCTGGCGCCGGCCCGATGAGACGCCAGCCGGCGGGGAGGAGTTTTGCCGCCAGCGCGCGAAGATCGCTCGCCAGCGCCTCGGCGGCGCGGCGTGCGCGCGCGTCGCTGCCAGCGCCGTAGACAAATCGCACCATCCGCGCAAACGGCGGGTAACCGGTCTGACGGCGAAAGGCGATTTCTTCCTGGTAGAACGCATGGTAATCGTGCTCCTGGGCGGCGCGAATGGCGTAATGTTCAGGCGCATACGTTTGAATGATAACTTTCGCGCCTTCCGCGCGCCGTCCCGCCCGTCCGGCGACCTGCGTCAGCAGTTGAAAGGTGCGTTCGCCTGCGCGAAAATCGGGGAGGTACAGCCCCGTGTCGGCGGCGACCACGCCGACCATGCCCACCAGCGGCAGATCGAGACCTTTGGCGATCATCTGTGTGCCAACCAGCACATCCGCCTCGTGGCGCAGAAACTGGTCGAGCAGGCGATCATGATCTCCTTTTCTTCCGACGCTGTCGCGGTCCCAGCGCACTGTGCGCGCGCCAGGGAAGAGCGCTGCAATCTCCTCGACCACCCGTTGGGTGCCCACGCCAAACGATTTGACGCGCGAACTCCAGCATTGCGGGCAGATCGCGGGCGGCAGCTCGCGATGGTTGCAGGTATGGCAGACGAGCAGACTGGCGGCAGGAGAACGATCATTGCCCGGTTGCCCGGCTGCCTCCTGGTGCAGCGTCAGCGGCGAGGAGCAGTTCGGGCAGGCGATGACATAACCGCAATCGCGGCACATGAAGAATGAGGCTGCGCCGCGCCGGTTAAGGAACAGGATCGCCTGTTCGCCGCGCGCCAGCGTTTCCGCCAGCGATTCCTGGAGTGCGCGGCTGAAAATCGACCGGTTATGCTCCGCCAGTTCACGCCGCATGTCCACAATAGTCACCCGTGGCAGGGGCAGGGTGCGGGTGCGCGGCAATCCATCGGGACCTGTCGCCGTTGCAACCCGCTCTGGCAACTCCAGCAACCGCAGCCGCCCGGCGCGCGCGGCAGCGTAGCTTTCGACCGACGGCGTTGCGCTGCCCAGGATGAGGACGCTGCCGGTGATCGCAGCCAGGCGCTGCGCCACGTCCCGCGCGTGGTAACGCGGGGCGGCGTCGTGTTTGTACGACGGCTCGTGCTCCTCGTCCACGATGATCAACCCCAGGTTGGGGAGCGGCGCGAAAACGGCGGAGCGCGATCCAATGGCGATGCCCGCTTCCCCCCGGCGCAACCGTCGCCATTGATCGTACCGCTCGCCGACTGAGAGTTCACTGTGCAGCACTGCCAGGCGACCGGGGAACCGCGCCGCGAACCGGCGCACCAGTTGGGTTGTCAGTGCGATTTCCGGCGTCAGCACGAGCGCCTGCCGTCCCAGGCGCAGTGCGCGCGCAATAGCGCGCAGGTAGAGTTCCGTCTTGCCGCTGCCGGTGACGCCGTGCAACAGAAAGAGTCGCTGCACGGCGTCGGCGTGATGGTCTGGCGAAGACTCTTTCAGACAATCAATCGCCCGGGCAATCTCGTCCCACGCCTGCTGCTGCGCCGGACTCAGCGCCGGCGGGGTGTCTGGCGGGGGGCTAACGCTGGCAAGCGGGTCGCGCCACACCTCACGCGCCGTCACTTCAACCAGTCCCCGACGTTCGAGCGCGCGCAGCGCGCTGGCATCGGCGGCAGCGGCTGCGAGGGCGGCGGAAACCGGCGACGGTTCCGGGTGCTCGATCAGGTATGCTGCCAGGGCGCGTTGTCGGGGGGCGCGCGCGAGGGTCTCTAGCGCAGCGCGCGCTTCATCGGGTGCAACCGCGAGGCGCACCAGGCGTTCGGTGCGGGGGCGCGCGCGCGCCCGGCTGAGGATCGTGCCGCGCTCAATCAAGCCGCGTTCGCGCAGCGCCGCGTAGATCGCCTGGAGTTCGGCATCGCTGCCACGCAGACGCCGGCGAAGGTCGCGTTCGGTCATCTCGCCGCTGCGACGCAACAGGTAGAGCACATCGCGCTCGCCGGGGGGCAGAGCGCCCAGTGCGGCATTGCGCCCTTCCACTGTTGCGCGCCAGGTCGTCTCAGCTTCGCGGGTGGCGCCAGGCGGCAGCATAAGGCTCAGCGCTTCGTACAGCGACACGCGGTAATACCCGGCAATCCAGCGCGCCAGCCGGATCTGCGCTGGCGTCAGCGCCACATCCGGGTCAGCAATATCGATCAGGTCGCGCAGCGTCGGCGTCTGCGCGTCGGATCGATCCGATCGAGGAAGGGACGGGTTGAGATCGTTATCTACACGAAACAGGTTGTCGCCCCGTGCGTACAGATCGAGCACGACGCCCTGCACGCGCCGCTGGCGCAGCGGCGCCCACACCAGATGCCCGATAGTGAGCACAGCGTGCAATCGCGGCGGCGCCCGATAAGTGAACACCGCATCAGCGCCTACCGCGACATCGGCAAGCAGTTCAGCACTCATGCCATCAGTGTAACATACGTGTTGTGGTCAGGAGAGAGCATGAGGCGCATGTTGCGGGCTAATGAAACTAATAGTGAGATCAAATAAAACCTGAACAATCGAGCCTGCACCGGTGGAACGGCTGGCGTTGGCTTCGACAGGCTCAGCCAACGCCAACCGCTCCACTGGTGCAGGCGTGATTGTCCGGGTTTTGGTTGATGTCCTATGCGAGGGGTGGGACAGGTCTGCGACCCGCCCCGATTCGCCCTCATCTCCCCTGCCTCACAAGTGGAGAGTTGTCAGGGTGCGCGGGATATTTGCTGCGCCCCAATGCCTTTTTTCCCCTCATCCCCCAACCCCCTTCTCCTACGAGGGGAGAAGGGGAAGTGTGGGCGCTCTCAAGGGTAGAGTTTTCAGGGTGTGAGGGGTGTTTGCCGCATCCTGACGCCTTTTTTCCCCTCTTACCCCCTGCCCCCTTCTCCCACAAGGGGAGAAGGGGGAGTCAGGGCATTCTGATGCCTGAAACGAGCGATGCATCACGAGGGCGCGCCTGAAAGCTCTACCCTTGTGAGCTGTAAGATCCCCCCTGCCCCCTTCCTTCCAGATGCAGAGTTTTTGGAGTGCGAGGGGTGTTTTTCGCGTCCCGATGCCCGTTTTTGCCCTCACCCCCCGCCCCTCTCCCGCGCTGCGGGAGAGGGGAGCGTTTTGGCGTCCTGATGCCTGAAGCGGGCGACTCAGCACAATGGCTTGTCAAAAAACTCTACACTTGTGAGCCGCCCCCTTCTCCCATGCTGCGAGAGAAGGGGCAGTGTGGGCGTTCTGACGCCTGAAACGGGCGATGCGACGTGAGGGCTTGCCAGAAGACTCTACCCTTGTGAACCCGATGAATAAGACGTCACATCGTGCTCGATGGGGACGGCGTCGGCGTTACCGGCGCGACCCACCAGCCGCGACCGTGGAAACCGCGACCGCGCGGGGTGAAGAGCAGGGCGCCCTTCTGCTGGAGGTTCGTGTAGATCGCGTCCGCCTGCGCCTGCGTCAGGGTCCCATTGGCAACCGCCTGATCCAGTTGGGTTTTGGCGGCTGCCAGGGCTGCGTTAATCACGTCCTGCTCGGCGACGCCCTTCGACTGCGCGATCTGCGCCAGCGTCTGCCCGCTCCGCAACTGGGTGATCAGCTCAGTCACGGTCATGCCCAGTTTTTGCGCGGCGGCGTCGAGCATCGCCCGGCGCACATTCGCCAGCGCCTGCTTCCCCGGTTCTTTGCCGCGCCCCCATCCCCACAGCGCGCCAATGTCGCCTGCCTGCAGACGCGCCTTGAGCGCATCACCCTGCGCCTGGGTCAGCGTCCCCCGCTGCACGGCGTTGTCAATCGTCTTGTTGCCCGCCGTCTGGATGGCGCTATCGAGCGTTGAACGCTGAATGTTCAGAGCGGCGGCAAGCTGGTCGAGAAAGTCGTTCCACAGCGACGCGCCGGGAGACGTCGTCTGCGACGACTGCGCGCTGGCGGTTGTGGCGGAAAAGAGCGGACCGATGACGACGCCGAGCGCGAGTCCCAGAGCAATTGCGCCGACGGTGAGTAAGCGGGAAAGGTTCATACCGTCATGTCCTCCTTATGTTGAGCGTTGCGCGGTACCGTTTACCGCTGACCCTATGGTAGAAAAAGATTGTTAGGAAGATGTTCAGGGGATTTGAGAAAGAAATGAAAAAGGAACCTCCCGCTGGTCTGGAACCGGCGGGAGGTTAAGAGGCGTGGCGGGGAGGGAGGGATTCGAACCCTCGAGGGGATTGCTCCCCTAGCGGTTTAGCAAACCGCCGCACTAGGCCAACTATGCGACCTCCCCGTGCGGAGCGAGTCAGATTGTCTGGATGGCGGAGGGGGTGGGATTCGAACCCACGGGCCTTGTTGAAGGGCCGGTCGTTTTCAAGACGACTGCATTACAACCACTCTGCCACCCCTCCCGCTGAACGAAGCGCCAGATAACGCTTCATAATGGGAGTGGCAGGCGGGACAGGAATCGAACCTGCAACCTGCGGATTTGGAGGCCGCTGCTCTGCCAGTTGAGCTACCCGCCTGCATCGCCGATCATAATAGCATAGATATGCCATTTTCGCAAGATCGCCCGACGCGCCTTGAGCTTGTTAAGTGGCAAAGCCGAGCCGTCCCTGATGCCCGTTCCCGCCAAGCGCGTCGATGGTCGTCTGCGCAATGCTATGCACAATCCGAATAATCGTGGCTTCCAGCAACGCGAATGGCTTGCGGTCTCCTCGCTCCGGCGGCGCGAATTTCCGCGCCGCTTCGAAGTACCAGTGAATCTGGGAAATCAGATGGATGCGCTCCACGCGGTAGCGCTGCAGAATAGGCCACCCCCAGCGATATTCGCGCTCAATCACGGCAATGGATTGCAATCGCAGCACAACCTGTATTAAACGGTGAAAGCGGCGAGGGGTGCGTTCGTATGCCAGTTGCTGAAATTCAGTTGCGTCGGGCCGCGACGGGTCGTAACAGAGCAATGGAAAGGCGTGCATGAGGCGCTCTGTAACGGCGCGGCAAATATGCTCGCGCCGCATCTCGAGCATTGCCGCGTACTGTTCTCCCCGAACCGCAAGCCACTCGTCCAGTGGGACCATGACCTGCTCCTTTTTCGGTCGTACAAGCCCGCACTGCCTGGAATAACCAGGTATCGCTTCGACGATCGGGTGATCGCCGGAGATATGAAGTTGTGCTTTTCTAGCGTACCACAAATAACCATGAAAGAAAAGACCGAACTTGCGCTATTTCTGGCTCATTTTTTCCCGTATGATCGCAACGCCGGAACTTGTGCCGATCCGATCTGCACCAGCAGCGATCATGGCGCGTGCATCCGCCAGGGTGCGGATGCCGCCAGCCGCCTTCACACGGGCGCGCTCTCCCACGACTGCACGCATCAGCGCGACGTCTTCAACGGTTGCGCCGCCGGATGCGAAGCCGGTGGAGGTCTTGACAAAATCGGCGCCCGCGTCGACTGCCAGGAGGCACGCGCGCCGTTTTTCATCGTCGGTCAGCAGCGCCGTTTCGATGATCACCTTGCAGAGCGCGCCGCCAGCGTGCGCCGCCTCGACGACGCTGCGAATGTCGTCGCGCACATGATCATCATCGCCTGCTTTGAGATGCCCAATGCTGATGACCATGTCGATCTCGCGCGCGCCGTCGGCGATAGCCTGGCGCGTCTCAAACACTTTGGCGGCTGTGCCGTTCGCGCCGAGCGGAAATCCGGCGACCGAGCAGACAACAGTGGCGCTCCCCGCGAGCAGCGCCGCCGCCTGCGCCACGTGCACCGGGTTGACGCACACAGCCGCAAAGCCGTATTCGCGCGCTTCCGTGCACAACTGCGCAATCTGCTGCGGCGTTGCGTCAGGTTTCAGCAGGGTGTGGTCGATCAGGCGTGCGATGTCCATGATTGTCACTCCTTGGAGGTCAGACGCGGCAGGGTCAGCAGTGCGTGCGGCACGTCCAGAAACTCGAGCGGCGCGTCAGGCGCCAGGTTGAACGCTTCACGCGCCAGGCGATCCGCCAGCGCGATCCCCGCCGCCATATCGGGGACGGCATGCATGTGACAGGCGCGCACGACATCCGGGTGCTGCGCGCCGACGACGATAATCGGATGGCGCACCAGCACCTGCGCCAGGATGTAGGCGCGTTGCGCGCCAGCCGGGAATCCGGTGCGCCGCAGGCCGTCGAGCAGTTGCTGCGGTGACGAAGCTTTCGAGAGCGCATCGAAGAAACGGCGCTCGCCAGCGCCCTCGCCAGCGCCTTCGGGGATGGGAGCGGGCAGCAGGATGGGTGCGCCAGGGAGGAGCGGGGTGCGCTCTGCCAGCGCCAGATACGTCGCCGCGCGGCTCGCCTGGTACAGGTTGACCGCCTTGGGTCCATCGACGCCAGCGCGCGCAATGTGGACCGGGTGCGCCACCGGCGCTTCGTAGATTGTGCGCGCCTGCGCGACCAGATAGTCGTGAACGAGCGCTGGCGGACCGGCAGCGATTAGCAGCGGCTCGCCGGTTTCGCTGAGGATAGTGTTGACAACATAGCGCAATCCGGCGCGTTCGCCGCCAGCGCGCACAAATGCCTGAAACAGATTGCCCTCAATCGCGCCTAGCCGAGTTCCAGGATGATCGAGCATAGCGGGTCCGTGAGTGGCGCTGATCGTCGCCTCGCCGCCGCAGCCGATGACGACGGTTTTGGCGCCGCCGGAATAGCCAGCGTACTGGTGCGGCTCGACAACGCCAGTCGCCAGCAGCAGATCGGTTTCGACGCAGTGACGGTTGATCACCAGCGGAATGCCGTCAATGGTTCCGAGAT
>JAUQOW010000218.1 GCA_030550675.1 Chloroflexota bacterium | reverse complement strand
AGCTCCTTACAATGTTCCTTTACCCCCTGAGGGTTGCCGGATTACGCATATGGATCGACCGCGTCACGCACGCCATCGCCGAGCAGATTGAACGCCAGCACCGTAATGATCAACAACGCCACCGGTACCAGCAGCCAGGGATAGGTCACGACCGCCTGCACCGTCTGCGCATCGCGCAGCAGGATGCCCCAACTCACTGCTGGCGGCAGAATGCCCAGTCCCAGGAAGCTCAACGCCGTTTCGAGACCAATCGCGCCAGGGATCGCCAGCATCCCGACCACCACAATATGGCTCATCGCATTCGGCAACAGATGGCGGGTAATCACGTGCCAGTGCGATGCGCCTGCCGCAATTGCGGCGGCAGTATAATCCGCGCTGCGGAACGCCAGCACCTTCCCGCGCACCTCGCGCGCCAGACCGGTCCATCCAACGACGGCGATCACCACCGTGATCAGGAAGTAGCGCACAGTAATCGGCGTATCGAGCGGCACCGCCGCAGCGAGCGCCATGTAGAGCGGCAGGTCGGGGAACGACCGGATCAACTCGATCAGGCGCTGGATCAGGTTATCAAGCGGGCCGCCGAAGTACCCCGACGTCGTGCCGACGATCGAACCGATTATGACAAACAGGAAGACGCCGAAGAACCCAAGCGTCAGCGAAATCTGCGAGCCTTTCAAAATGCGCGAGAAGAGATCGCGTCCTTCTCTGTCCGCGCCCCAGAGAAAGATTCTGGCATTCGCCTCCGGCGGCGCCTCCACGCCAAACAAATGCAGTCGCGACGGGAACAGACCCAGGAAATAATATTCGTGCCCCTGGACAAAGAAACGGATTGGATAGATCACGCTGGTATCAGGCGTGTAAATCCACTGGAACCGCTCCATGTCCAGTTCTTGCTTCAAACCGTAGATGCCCGGACCCTCTGGACCCCAGACAATCTGCGTCGGCGGCGCGAACGAATTATTTGAGTCGAGCACATCGTGCGGATAAGGCGCAATGAAATCGGAGAAAATCATGATCGTATACATGATCCCCAGCACGATCAGCGCGCCGACCGAGAGCTTACTCTGGCTGAAGCGTCGCACCATCAGTTTCCATTGCGGAATCTGACCGACGTCTTCCTGCTTTTTACCCTTAGCCACTTTGGGCAATTCACCTGCGGCTGTTGCCATGGTTCTATCCTTCCAGTAACGCTCAGCGCATAACGTTCACGTTCTACTCAAGCCGCACGCGCGGATCGACCCAGGCGAGCAGCAGGTCGGCGAGGAGATTGCCGACCAGCAACAACGCAGAAAGCATCACGAGGATGGTGCCTGCCAGATACATATCCTGGGAACGCAACGCATCGAGGTAGAGGGGACCGATCGTTGGCAGGCTCAAAATGATGGCGATGAGCGTTTCACCGACCACCAGCGCTGGCAGCGTTGTACCGAGCGACATAACCAGCGGGTGGATCGCATTGCGCACTGCATGCTTCCAGATGACGGTCGACTCCTTCAACCCTTTCGCACGCGCCGTCTGAATGTACTGCATATTCAGCACATCGAGCAGATTGGCGCGCATCACGCGGGTTAGCCCGGCTGTCGCCCCAATTGCCAGCACCACCACCGCGATCCAGACGTGGCGAATGAAATCCCACAGTTTGGCAAGGCTCCATGGCGCATCAGCATACTGCGGCGAAAAGAGACCGCCAATTGGCTGATCCCACAAACGAGACGCCATGATCAACAAGACCAGCGCCAGCAAGAATCCCGGGATCGAAAGGCCCAAAAATTGCACAAAAGTAATAATGTAATCGGGCCAGGTGTAGCGATGGGTTGCGGAATAAACGCCAATCGGGATAGCGACCAGCCAGGTGAAGAGCAATGCCGTCAATGACAACCCAAAGGAAATGCCCAGGCGGTTATAAATGCGCTCGGCAACTTTCTGATCGGTCTCGAACGATGTGCCAAAGTCACCCTGCAACGAGCGCGAAATCCACTTCCAGTACTGAACGTAGAACGGATCATCGACGCCGTAGCGATCGCGCAGCGCCTGGATCATCGATTCAGGCAGGTTCCCTCCCTGCATCCGCAGACGCTGGATCTGCACATCGAGGATTGATCCCGGCGGCAACTGAATGATCCAAAAGCCGACAAAGGAGACCACGATCAACAGAAAAAACATGTTGACCAGGCGTCGAGCGATGAAGTTGAGCATCTTCGCCTCACTCCCTGGGAAGCCTCGCGCAGGTTGGCCGCCTGCGCGAGGCGCACGGATGCACGCTATGCCGTATGCGCTTCGGGATTATCCCAGTACCAGGTCTCCGGATCATACACGGCCGGCGACGGGATAATCCACGGGTTGACGAAGCCGCCCAGACCCTCCTTAAGCAGATCGTCGCGGGTCGGCACGTTCATCAGCCCCTTCTTGACCAGAATGATGCGCGGCGGGTTGGCGATCGTACCGGTGAAGAACGGACCTTCCTCGATGTGGACTTTGATCATCTCCCACACGAGTTGATGGCGCTTCATTGCGTCCGGCTCCACTTTGCTCTTGTCGAACAGTTCGTGGAGCCTGCCGATCGCTGGCATGTAATCCGGCTCGCCGCGATTGATGCGCGGCGGGTTGCGATCCCACGGATTCTTGTCCAAATCTTCCTTCTCCGACGCTGTGCCGCGCAGGGTGTATCCGCGACCGTGCAACGGCGCCCAACGCTCGGTCTCGTCCGCCACAAGCCAGGAGGGGAAGACCAAGTGGTTGGGACCATCGCCGACCTCCCAGGTGGTCTTCATCGGAATTTCGCCAGCGCGCCACTTCTCGTCGTAGCCCTCGCCGGGAATGGGCGTCAGCACTGCATCGATGCCAATCGCCTGCCAGTCGCGCACCAGGCGCTCGTTCTTCGACAGATGCTCACCGCCGGGCGCCTGATCAGCGCCATAAGTGACCTGGATCTGGAGCGGGCTGCCGTCCGGCATCGTGCGCTTGCCGTCGGGACCCTTCTTGTAGCCTGCTTCGTCCAGAATCTGTTCAGCCAGCGCGGGATCATACTTGACGTAGCTATCGCGCCAGGCTGCATACACCTGCCGTCCCTGGTCGTTGATGTTGTACTCGATCGCCTTGGGGCTGAAGGTGCCGGTCGTCAACTCGCCGAGACCGAAGTAGACCGCCTTCTGCACGTCGGCGCGGTTGTAGGCGTGCGACAGCGCCTGGCGGAACTTCGGATCGCGGAACACGGCGCGCATCTTCGGGTCCTTGAAGTCCATGTTGAAGAAGTAGAGCGAGCCAGTGCCCGAACCGGAGTCCCAGAAACGAACTTCGAGACCGCTCTTGGGTTCCGCGTCGCGCAGCGACTGCACGTCCGCCAGACCCTGCTGGTGGAAGTGCGCATGATCGGCGCGCCCTTCGGTGTACGCCAGCTTCTCGATCTCCTTATCCTTGACCGCCGTCACGATAATCTGGTCAATGTACGGCAGTTGGTTGCCTTCCTTATCGACCGCCCAATAGTAGGGGTTGCGCGACCAGACGGCGCGGACGCCTTCTTCGAAGATATCCAGCTTCCAGCCAGTCAGGCGCGGGCAGTCGGGGTTGTTGTGGTTGAACTTGCGCTGGTGCTCTTCCCAGTCCTTATACTTATCGGGGTTCAGCACCGGGTTGAACTGCTCCATGTAGTGGCGCGGCATCACCCATGCCGGACCGATGAACATATTGACCCACATCGCCAGGCGGTCCGCCGTCAGCGGCGCTGGCGCATCGAACACCATCTCGAAAGTGTAATCATCCGGCGCGTTGAGGGTCATCAACGTACCAGTGCCGGAGCGCGCCTCGTCGGGCGGGCTGTTAATCGGCTTAAGACCGGCGGGGAATTCTTTCTCCTTGCCGTTGCCGCCAACCGTGTACTCCCACCAGTACATAATGTCCTTCGTGGTGAACGGTTGACCGTCGCTCCACTTAATCCCTTCGCGGATCTTGAACGTCCACTTGCTCGCGTCGGCATTCGCCTCCCAGCTTTCGACGAAACCCGGACCAATCGCAAGACCGTCCTTGAGCCAGCGCAACGGCGAGGAGCCGTACTGCATCTCGTGGATGAAGCCCGTGATGCCCCAGTTGTTGTTGTAGGTCTTCTTCAGCACACCGCCATACTTGCCAACCGTGAGCCACGAATGCGGCGGGGTGTAGGGATTCTTCGGCAGGCGCTCATCTACCGGCGGCAGTTTGCCTTCCTGCACCAGCTTCGCCAGCATTGGCGCTTCTTTATACTTGGTGGTCACTGGAGGAACGGCGGTTGCTGCGGGAGGAGTGGTTGGAGCGGGCGCCGCAGGCGCTGTGGTCGGTTGGGGCGCGGCGGGCGCGGCCGTCGGACCGGTAGCGGGTTGACCGCCGCCACAGGCGGCAATCGCGGCGCTGGCAGCCGTTGCGGCGGACAGGCGCAGGAATGTGCGCCGGTTGAGCTTTCGAGCGTTGCTCACGAGGTACCTCCTTGTCAGGGAATCTGTAACCTGTTGACCTTAAACCGTGGAATAGAGTCCGGGGGATCGATGCTCGCCGTTGGCGGAGCACGCACCATGTGAGGGATCTACGCCATTGTCACCCCTTTCCAGGTTTTGTGCACGGCATTCACTGAGTATTGTATAGCCGTTTTGAGAGACTGTCAAACTGAACCGGTCAACCTTGGAGTTAGGGGTTAGAAACGTTCAATTGCACAAGTTCAGCCAGGCGTTGCACCCAGATCATCCACGGCAGCGGGCGCACGGAGCTGATGTCGGGAATTGGCTCGCGATCAATCCCAAGGCGCGCGATGGTCACCCGGCAACGGCGACGGTCATCGGCGCATTCGAGGCTGCCAGGCACGACATCGCCATTGGAAAGTGTGACGCTGACCGTGGCGCTATACGGATAGACTGATGGTCCGTAGGCGTAGTAATTGACCGCTGCGGGCCACACCTGCGCGGTGATGATGCGTTCATGCGCAATCCCGCGCTGTTCGAGCACGACGGCAATGGCATCGGCGTGACTGGCGATCGGGCGCGGGCGCAGGGCGACGAGCGCCGCCGCTGCAAGGATGCAGGCGGCGGTCGAGGCAGTAATCAGGATGAGGACGTATCTGGGGAGGCGCATGGGTGTGAGAACTGAGAACCGAGAACTGAGAACCGAGAACTGAGAACCGAGAACTGAGAACCGAGAACTGAGAACCGAGAACTGAGAACCAGAGTGAGGGGTGAGGGGTTAGGGTTAGTCCTCCTGACCTTCAACCTGTAACCTTCCCGCCTTTGCACCTGCCGCCTTTCCACGTTCAACGTGCAACACGCGCCACCGGCGCACGGGCGCGCTCCCTCAGCGTTTCGCCGGAAACCCGCCCGACGCGGGCGCGCCACCGGCGCGTCCCTACGATGCTGCTCGCTGATTCAAAATTTGACACCAAGCGCCTCTTCAATCCAGGCGATCCATGGCAAACGTCGCTGCTCCGTCAGGGCGGGCAATGGTTCACGATAAATTCCAAACTCACGCACCGTGAAGAAACAATCCTTCTTCCACCCCCGGCAATCGAGCCTTCCTAAGACTGTGCCGTTGTCGGGGAGAACGATCAGAAGATTGGCGCCGTAGGTGATATCGTTGACGGTATCGGGCCAGGAGCGGTCAATGAACACGCTCTCGTAAGCGATGCCGCGCTGATCCAGGACGTAACCGACCGCTTCAGAAAATGTGGCGAAACTGTGCGGACGCAGGAATATCGCTGCAAGCGCCAGCGCTGCGCAACCCAGGAGACACGCAGCAATGACCAGTGTTGGGATAACACGTTTTATGGGGTGTGGCGTAGACATCAACGATTGGGCGCTTCCACCTTCAACATTCAACCTTCTCGCCCGCGCACCTGCTGCTTTCACCACAGAGACACAGAGAACACAGAGAGCGCTGGAATGCACAACCACGACCCGCCACCGTCTTACTGGCAATGTTCAACGTTCAACGTGTAACGTGCAACGGGTCCCCTGCGCCCCTGCCTCACTCGCCTTTTGCGCGCCCGCGCCTGACCTTTTCCTTTTTCGGCAGACCGGTTTTCTTCATCAGATCGCGGTCGGTGGCAAACCAAAGTTCTGGCGGAATGCTGAAGAGCGCAAATGAGTAATTGCCCATAGGCAGCCAGTATTCCCACTCTTCTGGTGTACGCCCTTGATAGGTCAGCACAATCTGCCATTGCGCAACGTACATGATCCACACCTTGCGCTTGCGGATTTCGTCACCGTCGCGGAAGGTGTAGATCCGCTCGAACTTGATCAGGTTGCCGTAGGTGTCGTCTGAGCTCGACTCGATGACACACTCTGGCAGTTGTGCCAGTCCTTCGGCGATGCCCTTCTGCAACAGCGGCAGGTCTTCAGCAACTGCTTCCTCCTTAAGTTGGCGCACCCAGGCGGAGAAGAAGGTTTGCGGGTTCTCGCGCTCAGGCGAGAACAGAACCCCTTCAAGGCCATTGTCCAGTTCGAAGCGATACCAGTCGGAAGGGTAACGAAACGTAAAGCGCCCATACGGATCGGCGTAGGTGTCGACGCCAACAAAGCGCGGGCGCGGCGGACGTTCAGTGCTGGTCATAGGACTGCTCGTTTCTTTTCTTGGGCAGCGCGTGTGCTGCGCTTCGTTTCACACGGTGGGGAATCTGCGTCTCGATAGAGACGTATGCTACCATGAAAAACGGCGCCGGGCAAGAGTAAAAACAGGTTGAAAGTTGCAGATGATAGGGGCGCATGGGAAGCTAGGCAGGAAGCGAGAGGCGCAAGGCAAGAGACAAGAGGCAAGAGAGGTGCAGGTGACAGGTGCGAAGGTGGCAGATGCGAAAGCGCCAGATGGCAGGCGCCTGAGTGGCAAGCGCACGGGTCGCAGGTGCGAAAGCGCCAGGCGGCAGACGCCTGAGCGGCAAGCGTAAAGGCGGGAAAGCATCCCTAACCCCTAACCCCTATTTGCACAATCCCTCTCGAACGTGTATACTAAAGGCGTGCACGCGGTGCAAAGGCGAATTCGCACCGTAATGCCGCGCCGGGAGGGGGTGAACAGGTGGTTCTTCCGCGCCGAATGATATGGGCGCGCGTGGATATGCCGAAGCTATGCGAGTAGAACGACGCGACGGTGAAACCGTAGATCAACTGCTTCGTCGTTTCAACAAGGTTGTTGTTGCTGAGCGCATTACCAAGACCTTCCGTGAGAAGATGCACTTTATTTCTGAAAGCGAAAAGCGCAAAGAGAAGCGTCGCCGCGCTGAACGCAATCGCCGCAAGAAGTTGCTGCAGCAAGCCCAGCAAGGGTAGTTGGCGTCCAATCACAGCAGAGCGCCGGGTTTTTTGCCCGGCGCTCTGTGTTGCCCTGCACGTATGCTATAATGTTGTGAAATGGTAAACGCCTATGGCTGTTTCTCTGATTGACAAACTTGCCAGCGTCGCCGCGCGCTACGACGAACTGCTCGATCTGATGGCGCAGCCCGAGGTCGCCACCGACCCGGTGCGGCTGCAACGGTATGCGCGTGAACAGCGCGAACTCGAACCGCTCGTCGAGGCGTATCGCGCATACCGCGACGTGGAACGTCAGATCGACGACGCCCGGTTTCTGATCGAGCACGAGACTGATCACGACGTGCGCCAGCTTGCGCAGGAAGAGATAAACCATCTCCTCGAACGACGCGCGCAACTCGAGCAGGAGATCAAGGTTTTGCTTCTTCCGCGCGATCCGAATGACTCGAAGAATGTGATCATGGAACTGCGGCAGGGCGAAGGCGGCGATGAGGCGGCGTTGTTCGCCGCTGACCTGTTCCGCATGTATACGCGCTACGCTGAGCAGCGCGGATGGGACGTCGAGGTGATCAGCGCCACTGAAAACGGACCCGGCGGCTACAAAGAGATTATCTTCGAGATCAAAGGCGAAGGCGCATATAGCCGCCTCAAATACGAAGGCGGCGTCCATCGCGTCCAGCGCGTGCCCGCAACCGAGGCGCGCGGGCGCATCCACACATCGACAGCAACAGTCGCCGTGCTGCCCGAAGTGGAAGAGACCGACATCGAGTTGAATCCGTCCGACTACCGGGTTGATGTGTTTCGTTCGAGCGGTCACGGCGGTCAGGGCGTCAACACGACCGACTCGGCGGTGCGGATTGTTTATAAGCC
>JAUQOW010000217.1 GCA_030550675.1 Chloroflexota bacterium | reverse complement strand
GCGCCAATGCGACAGATCACCAGCGTTTGCAAGGCGGAAGCGGAGAATGGCGCCTGATTCATACGCAATTGACTACATATGAAAACGCAAGATTAACTGCCCTGCCTGCTGCTGGATAGTCAATGCGGCATTGCCTCCCAGTTCCTGCAACCCGCGTTTCAACTGTGAGAGATACTCCGTATCACGCTGTAGATTATCAGCGCAGCAGATCACCTCGATCTCCTGTCGTCCATGGTGATGCGGAATCAAACGAAACAGGAAATCGGCGTTCCAGTGGCGTTCAAGCGCAGTCCGTGCAACCTCGCTGACGATCGCTGTCATCCGCGCCTGCGATGTCAGGCAAAAGCCCGCCTGACGCGCCATCTGCCGCACATTCTGACGAACAAGCACCACGTCATATCCCGACGCCACATGCACATTTTGCGCATCAGAAAGCTTCACGTGCATCATATCGCCCTCACGTTTGCTGCAATACGCCGAGGGCGCGCAGCGACTCAATCAGATTCCGTTCGGCAAACTCGTCTTTGGGAATATAATCATCAGCGCCGGACTCGAGACCGGTTTGCGTGCTGCGGGCATCGTCGCGGTGCGTCAGCATAATCACCGGCACGGCGGCAGTGTCGTTCTCCTGTTTCAAGCGTTGACAGAGAGCATACCCATCCATCCCGGGCAGATCCACGTCAAGCACAATCGCATCGGGGAGATGGGTGCGGGCGCGTTCCAGACCTTCAAAGCCGTCATAGGCGACATCGACGCGCACGCCGCAGCGTTGCAGTTCGAGCTGGAAGCGCAACGCCTGCGTCCGACTATCCTCCACCAGCAAAATATACGGCGCCATACCCCGTGCCTCCTCAGATCAAACGAGCGATGGTATCGAGCAGAGTTTGCTGATCGAAGGCGCGCTTGACGATGTAAGCGTCCGCGCCGACGGCGACTCCGCGTTCGCGGTGTTCCGGCGCATCGAGCGACGTGACCAGCACGACGGGCAGATGCCGGAAGCGTTCGCTCGCGCGCAGTTTTTCGGTCAATTCAAATCCATTCAGACGCGGCATATCCACGTCGCTGATCACCAGATCGCACCCGCCATTCGCCGCCAGACGCTGCACCAGGTCCAGCGCCTCCACGCCGTCGTTCGCCAGATGCACCTGATACCCCGCCGCTTCGAGGATATTTTTTTCCAGCATCCGGGTTGTCAGGGAGTCGTCAACCACAACGATCTGCGGCGTGCGCTGCGGCGCGCCGATCGCCGATTGCACCGACACAACGATGCGCTGCGCCCCGGACGCAGCCCGCACGATATCGACGGTGTCCAGAATCGGCGCCACAGTTCCGTCGGGAAGGATCGCCGCAGCCGCGACAAAGCGCACGCGCTTCAACGGAAACGGCAGACGATGGACAACCAGCTCCTGTTCACCCGCCACGGCGTCAACCACGCACGCTACCAGGCGTTCGGCGCTGCTGCCGAGCACCAGCGCCTGACGGCGCGTCACGCCGTCAGCGAACAGCGCCGTCCCGCCGCTGGCGCCGAGCAGGTCCGCCAGATGCACCAGCATCACCGGTCGTTCATCAACCAAAACGACCATTCGCCCTTCCAGCATGCGGACATCGCCAGGCGCCACCGAAATAATGCGCTGGATCGATTCGAGCGGTATGGCGCAAACCTGGCGTCCCAACTGAATGAGCAGCCCATGCGAACTGGTCAGCGACACCGGCAGATTCAGGATGAAACGGCACCCGTTGCCGGGCGCGCTCTGCACCTGAATGCGCCCCTGCATGCGCTCGATATGCGAATGCACAATATCCAGCCCGACGCCGCGCCCTGAGAGATGGCTGACACTGGTGCGCGTCGAGAAGCCTGGCAGAAAAATGAGATGATGAATATCCGCCGGACTCAGGCGCTCCAGATCGGTTGCGGTCAGCAGTCCCAGTTCCAGTGCGCGGCGCCGGATCGCCTCATCGTCCAGACCTGCGCCATCGTCCGCCACCTCGATCGTCAGCCAGTCGCCTTCAACGGCGGCGCTCAGACGCACCTGCCCGCGTTCGGGTTTGCCGCAGCGTCGGCGCGTTTCCAAATCCTCTATCCCGTGATCGATGGCGTTGCGCAGCAGATGGGTCAGCACATCGCGCAGCATCTCGAGCACCTGCCGATCGGCTTCGGCGTCGCCGTCATCGAGCAGCAGGTCAACCGGTTTGCCGGCGCTCCGGCTGACGTCGCGCGCGACCAGGCGCAACGACTGAAAGATGGTATGCAGCGGCAGCATGCGGGTGCGCCGGACGCGGGTGTGCAGACGATCCGTCACCGCGCTGAGCATTGACTGATCGGCATTCAGATCGCGCACGAACGCCATCATGCGCTGCTCGATGTTGTCGATCAGTTCCGCCGCCTGCATCAGCGCGTCCGTCAGCGCATACGCTTCTCGTCCATCAAGCGACATTGAGCGCGGATCAGGCAGCGAGTCGCTATGTTGTTCCATCGGACGCGATCCGTTGTTCCGCGCCTGAACGCGCATGGCGAGCGGGCGAATCTGACGCCAGAGACGCTTCCAGCGCGTTGACAGACCGGCGATCTCCTGCGCCTGACGCAACCTTTCACGAACGCGCATCGTGCCAGTTATCAACTCACCGACATCGTTGAGCAGGGTGTCGAGCACGTCAATCGCCAGCCGAACCGTGGTCACGTCTCCGCTGCCAAAAGGCGGCGCGCCTTCGCCTGATGCGCTTCGCAGCGACGCTGACGGCGCAGAAGCGCCCGACGCTGCGGGCGGCGCATCGGCAAAATGAGGGGCGCTGCGCTCCGGCGAGGCTATGCCCGCCGATGGCGGCGACAGCGCGGCGCGCAGCTGACGCACCGCCGCATCAACCAGCGCTTCGTCGAACGGCTGGCGGGCAGTCGCCTGATCGACCAGTTGCCCGATCACTTCCAGCGCTGCATAGATGGGATCGCAGAACGCTGGCGTCAGGCGCGCCTGCTGTTGGCGAAGAGCGGCGAACAGGTCCTCAATTGCGTGGGCAATCCGCTCGATGCCGGGCAATCCGGCGGCGCGCGCGCCTCCTTTCAGGCTATGCGCCGCGCGGAAGAGGCGGTCGAGCATCTCCCGGGCGTCGGGATGATCGGGACGCTGTTCCAATTCAAGAAGCAACGACGCAATGGTCGCGCGATGCTCCGCCTGCTCTTCGCAAAAAGCGGCAAATACCTGCGCCATGATGTCATCGTCGGTCGCCATATCGTCGCACCTGCCTGCTACAGCCGATACCGGGCAATCGTCTTCTGAAGCGACTGCGCGAGCGTATGCAGGTCTTGCGCTGCGCGTTCCGCCTGTCGGGTGCTCGCCAATGCCTGGGTCGTCGCCTGCTGGATCGCGGTCATCGCCTGAGCGATCTGATCCATGCCTGCGGTTTGTTGTTGAGCGGCGGCAGCCATCTGCACATTCGCCTGCGCGCCGCTTTCGACTTCGCTGGACATCTGATGGATCACCTGCCCGGCGCGCGTTGCCAGAATCACGCCCTGCTCAACGCCCTTCGTTCCTTCTTCTGTGACCATCACTGCGGCATTGGTAGCGCGCTGAATCTCGCTCAGGATCTCGCGCACCTGAACGGTCGCCGCTTTCGAGCGTTCCGCCAGATCGCGCACATGCTGCGCGACGACGGCGAAACTTTTGCCCTGCTCACCGGCGCGCGCCGCCTCGATAGCGGCGTTCAGCGCCAGCAAATTGGATTGATCCGCCAGTTCAGCGACGGTGGTGGTAATGGCGCCGATCGCCTGGGTCTGCTCCGCCAGCGAGAGGATCGTCTGCGCAATGCTTTCGACGCGCCCGCGGATCTGTCCCATCCCATTAATCGTCTCTTCTACTGCTTTTGCGCCCTGGCGCGCCATCTGAAGCGCTGTTTGACTATCCTGCGCCACCTGCGCCGCCTGGCGCGCCGTTTGCAGCGCAATCGCCTTAACTTCTTCAATCGTGGTTGAGGTTTGCGTAATGGCTGCGGATTGTTCCGTCGCGGACGCCGCCTGTTGCGTGGTGGCGGCGAGGATTTCGGCGGCTGCCGAAGCGATGGCGGCGTTCGCCTGCTGAATCTGGTGCGTCATGGCGTGCAAACTGGCGACCATGGCATTCAACCCCTCGCCCAGTTGACCGAGCGCTCCATTCTGACGGACCTCCAGGCGCTGCGAGAGATCGCCGTCGGCAATGCGCCGGGTGAACGCCAGATACTCGGCGACCGTTTCCTCCAGCATCCGGCGGCTTTCAATTTCCGCCTGACGCAGTTTCGCCTCGGCTTCGCGCGCCTCCGCCTCTGCGGCGCGGCTGGCGCGCAGACTGGCGACCATCTGGTTGTAGGCGGCGGCGAGCGTCCCAATCTCATCGCCTGATGTCACGTCGACGTTGCGCGACAGATCGCCGCGAGCGACGGCGTTCGTCGCCTCGGTCAATCGTCCGAGGCTGCGCGCGATCAGAGTCGCGAGGGTAAATCCGACAACGCCTGAGATCACCAGGGTAAAAATGAGCAGGCTGGTGATTGTGGCGCGCGCATTGTGATAGGCTTCCTGAACCGCGCCCGTCGCCTCGAGCGCCTGACGGTTGTTCTCCTGTTCAAGCGCGGTGGTATCCTGGCTCAACTGATCAAAGAGCGGTTTGAGACCATTGAAGGAAATAAGCGCAGATTGCGGATCGTCAACCGCAAACACCTTCTTGCCGATCTCATCAACATACGCGGTCCAGTTTTCACGAATGCGCATATAGAGGTCGCGTTCAATATCAGTGACGATATAGGTTTCGTACCTCTGCAACAGCACGTCCATCTCAGATTCGAGTTCACGGCGTTCAACGTTAGTGCGGGTCAACTGTTCAGGGCGGGGATCGGCGATGCGCACCGCCGCCAGGCTTCGATGACGGGTGACGATACGGCGCATATCGCTGGAGGTGCGCGTTGCAGGAACGATGTTATCGCTCAAATGCTGAGCGCGACTGTTCATCTGTTCCATTTGATAGAGCGCAATCACGCCCAGCACAATCATAAGCAGCAGAGTCAGCCCGGATGCGCCGAGGAGTTTGAGGCGGATCGAGAGTTTCATAGCATCCTCGCTCAGCACATGAGTTCATGCATCTACTCCCCGCTATGCACCGCATACCAGGGAAGCAGGCAGTTATGTGCGCCAGTGCTCAGGCGACAGCCTGGTATTCAACGATCAGACGCGGATCGACGAGCAACGCGGCTGGATCAATGACAAGGGACAGGTCCCGGTCTACGCCGCGAACCCAGGACGCAGCGGAATTTGATGCCGTTACTGGCGATGGACTCAGTTCAAGCGCATCAGTCGTCATTCCCAGGATGCTATCTGCCAGCAACACAAGTTCATGCCCGCTCTCCTGAAGCAGGATTAAGAAAGATCCCGGAGCGGGAGGGCCGACCGGAAGATCGAGCAGCGGACGCAGATCGATGCACGTCAGCAATCGACCATGCATGTTGACAAGACCAACGATGAATGGCGGGACGCCGAAGAGTGGCGTGTATGCCCTGAGCGGTTGAATTTCACGGGCGCAGCGCGCTGGCAGGGCGTAGCGTTCATCGCCGAGACGGAAGCGGATCATGAGATCGCCGCTGGCAGCGATGTCGGTGACGTCCTGCGTCGCCAGGGCGCGGGCGCGCTCTTCCAGAAGAGCGCGCACCTCGGGATGTGACTGAAAGGTGCGAAGATTGTGCGTGTCCATGATGACAAGTGCCTCATTGCATTCCTTGCCGACGCTGGCAGGTCTATTTCGATGCGTCGAGTCTACTACAGAGATGGCACATGTGGACTTTCAGTTCGATCACGAAACGTGATCAATATCACAACCGTGAGATGCGACATGCAGGCTGTCAGCAATTGAAATCGCTCCTGGCGGGCTTGCGGCCCGACCGCCCGCGCAGGCGGACGGGAACGTCGGCGTCCACTCGCAGTGAGCATGCCGAACCGCGCAGGCGGATGCCCGGCGGAACGCCTGCCCGGCGCGAAGTCGGTCGCCAGCCGGGGCGCACGCCTCAGGAACGCGCTTGCCGCCCGACAATTGATGCCTGCACCCTTACCCCGTCTCTGACACGACGGCAGTTAGCAGAATTGGTGCAATGTCTGCACATATGCCGTATCTTTCCGACGCATTTCTGCATTGTTATTAACCAGAAGAGAATCTACAAGGGAGGAGACTTATGGCTTGCGTCGTCTGCCTGTCCGATACCGTTTCGCTGGTGCGTCTGGTGCGGGAGGAAGTGACTTCCAGCGGTCATCTGCTGGTTCCCTTTCCTGGTTCTCGCCTCAACGACGCGCTTCGTCAGGCAGTGCGGCAGGCGGCTCCGGATGTGGTGCTGTTTGAATTGACCAATGCGATCGACAATCCGCACCTCTACTTCTTCCTGCGCTCCGATCAGGCGACGCGCCATGTTCCGATCATCTTTCTCTCACCTCGTTCCGATCTTGAACTCCTCGCCAGCGCGCTCGGCGCCGACGGCTACCTCCGCCTGCCGCTGGATCGCTCAGCGCTCCACCGCGCTCTCTGCGCATATCTGGACATTCCCGCTCCGAGCGGCGCGCCGCGCATCGAGATTCCCCGCTCTAACGTGCAGCGGTCCGCTTCATTGATGCGGCGTCCGCCGTTGATGGCATGGGCGGCGGTTGGTGCGGCGGCAGTGTAGAAGGAGTGGCGCGAGGAATACGAGCGCTGCTCCAGGCGTATCGTGGCGCCAGATGCTCCGCTCACCCACGCAGCCGTACCTTGCCGATCTCAACGATTGCAAGACGACTCAAAAGATTCTGCCCAACTGTCTGTACAGCACGTAGAACCTCGCGGTTGAAGGTTTCAATTGGTTCAGTGTCAGAAATTCTTACGACCAGGATCCCTTTGTGTTGAGATGGAGGGAATGAGAGGATATTAGCAAAGCCCAGATCGCACGTTATCAGGAGACGATTTTCTTGTTGAGCATATGCGAACACTTCAGCGTCGCTTTTTCCGCGCAATCCAACGTCACGGGCATCGACGGCGTCGAACCCCGCCTCTCGAAGAATGCGGGCGGTAGAATGGGGAACATCTTCGTCTGTGAGGAAACGGAGTCTTATCTGGTCGCCCATATCTGTTCTTCGGCGAGACGTAGCGCCGCATAATGCAGAGCTTGATACACATTCTCTACAGTAATGTCATATTCTTCAGCGACCTTTTCGGGAGCCATACCGGATGCAACACGCGCCACTACAGTATCTACAGGCACGCGGGTGCCACGAATTACCGCTTTGCCGAAGCGAACGGCAGGGTCAGCGGTTATGCCAGGAGCAAGTTCCACCATTTTGCGCCTCCTTCGGCGGTGGTACGATAAGCAGACCCTATTCCCGATGATAGTTCAGTATACACGATATGCCAGATTTTGCTCATCTCCATGTCTGACCCAATGCCATACGGCGATCCCCACGATCATCGCGTCCATTGCGTCTGAACCGGTTCCGCCCCCCACCATTGCCCGCGCTGCTGCGGGTCTATCGTCCGGTAGGCGATGCCGATGGCAGCAAGGAGTTTTGGGTTCATTCGCGCACTCACGTCGTCCTTTTCTCAATAGACCGCACGCCCTCCAGCCCCTCGAAGTGCGCGTCTTGGGTCCACAACACAGCATCATAGGCGCGTGCGGTTGCCAGAATAATGCTGTCGGCCATTGGCAATCGCAGGGTATGCGACAGTTCTGCTGCAAGCAGCGCCAGGCTATCGTCCAGGTCCGCCACTTTCCCCTCTTTCATCAAGGCGACCGCTTCCAGGGCATCGTCCTTGCTTCTTTCCAGCAGAACGCGCTTGAAGACCTCGAACAGGCTGATAGTCGGAACCAGCACATCTTCAGGTTTTTCGATGACAGGCGCAAAGAAGTCCGCATTCACGCCATCAGTAAAATATTCCAGCCAATCGGACGAGTCAACCACGTTTATGTCCGATGCTTATCAGACAAAGAAGCGTAAGATGATCCTATCACGCTGTGGCTCCGTGTGGAGCACGACTACCCTGTCTTGATAGCCCACGGATACTCACGGATATAACGGATCGCCACGGATTGATTGAGACCATATCCGTCACCATCCGTTGCACCCGTGACAATCCGTGGTCCCTTCCGCATAGCCCACGGATATACACGGATACGAC
>JAUQOW010000031.1 GCA_030550675.1 Chloroflexota bacterium | reverse complement strand
GACGTGGCGATACCGGATGATCTTCTCAACAACCATACGCCGCGGGCTACGGGTGCGAAGCCCGCCTGCGCGGGCTAGACATGGCGATGCCGGATGATCTTCTCAACAACCATACGCCGCAGGCTACGGGTGCAAAGCTCACCTGCGCGGGCTAGACATGGCGATGCCGGATGATCTTCTCAACAACCATACGCCGCAGGCTACGGGTGCGAAGCCCGCCTGCGCGGGCTAGACGTGGCGATGCCGGATGACGTTCTCAACAACCATACGCCGCAGGCTACGGGCAGCAAAGCCCGCCTGTGCGGGCTAGACGTGGCGATGCCGGATGATGTTCTCAAAAATCATCAGCCCGCAGCGAGATGACGGTTTCTGACACATCGGGACTGCACCCATAATGACCACTGATCTTGACAGTATCATCACGCACTACCACAGTCTGCTCGATGAGGCGCTGGCGCGCGAAACCTTTGCGACCCTCGATGCGGAACAGCATGCACGTGGACTGCTCATCGGTCTGCAGCGCGACCGCCTGATCTGCCCGGTGCTGCGCCCGCGCTTCATCACCCGCGCGCAGTACGAGACCCTGACTCGCGCCGCGTCGCTCGTCGGGCGCGCCGTTCGCGCCGTGAGCGCCGCCGCGCTGACCGACCCGACCATCCTGGCGCCCTACCGTCTCACCCCGGCGGAGCGCGAACTGCTCGCCATCGACCCCGGGTACCCCGGCGCAACCCTGTTCGGTCGCCTCGACGGATTTCTGGCGCCGGACGGCGCGTGGTGCTGGTTCATCGAAGCGAACGTCGAGTCGCCCGCCGGGATTGGATACGATGAGGCGCTTGCCAGCATCTTCGACCAGACCCGGATGATGGCGGCGTTCCGCGAGACCTTCCAGGCGACGACGCTGCCGGTGCGCCAGGGTTTGCAGCACGCGCTGCTCGATGCCTACCGCGCCTGGGGCGGACGGGGAACCCCGACGGTTGCCATCGTCGATTTCCCCGGCGTGGCGACCTGGTCCGAATTCGAGCATCTCCGGCAGCGCTTCGAGGCGGACGGTCTGCCGACCGTCGTATGCACGCCGGACGACCTGCAATACCAGGGAGGACGGCTGTACGTCGAAACGCGCCTGGCGGACGGCGGCGCCTCCTGGCAACCGGTCGATCTGGTCTACCGCCGCCTGTTGCAGCACGAATTCCTCGCCATGTACGACCTGCACCACCCACTGATCCGCGCCTACGCCGACCGCGTGGCGTGCGTCGTCAATCCGTTTCGCACGAAACCGGCGCACACTAAACTGATCATGTGGCTGCTCTCCGACGACGAAGGACCGGCGAGCGGCATTCTCGACGCCGAGTCGGCGATGGCGGTGGCGCGCCACATTCCCTGGACGCGCCTGGTGCAGCGAGGGATGACCCGCTACCAGGGCGAACGGGTCGATCTCCTCGAATTTGCCCGCCGTCACCGCGAACGTCTGGCGCTCAAACCGAATGACTCGTATGGCGGCGAAGGAGTGATCCTGGGGTGGGAAACCTCGCCGCTGGCGTGGGAAGGGGCGCTTGAACGCGCGCTCGAAAAGCCGTCTGTGATTCAGGAGCGCGTGCTGGCGCCGGAAGAACCCTACCCGACCTGGTCAGACGACGTGGGGATTATGTTGACCTCATATTATGTCGATGCCGACCCATGTCTCTACGGCGACCGCGCGGTGGGATGCCTGACGCGCATCGCCACCGTTGCAAAGCTGAACGTTTCTGCTGGCGGCGCTGCGCCGCCAACATTTCTGGTTGAACCCAAACCAACACAGGAGCCTGCCAATGCCTATCCGTGATCAGATTATCCAGATCGTCCGGGGCCATGATCTCACCGAAGACCAGGCTGCCGAAGCGATGGAAGAGATTATGACCGGTGTGGCGACCCCGGCGCAGGTGGCGGCGTTGCTCACGGCGCTCCACCTGAAGGGCGAAACCGACGCCGAGATCGCTGGCATGGCGCGGGTTATGCGCGCCAAAGCCATCCCCGTCCACTTCAACGGTCAACTGCTTGACACCTGCGGCACCGGTGGCGACGGCGCCGGCACGTTCAACATTTCGACAACCGCCGCCTTCATCGCTGCCGGCGCAGGCGCAACCGTCGCCAAGCACGGCAACCGCGCCATGTCGAGCGTCTGCGGGTCCGCCGACGTGCTTGAAGGGCTGGGGGTCAACATCGAGCTTGACGCGGCTGGCGTGGCGCGCTGCCTCGAACAGGCTGGCGTCGGGTTTATGTTCGCGCAGAAGTTCCACCCCGCGATGCGTTTCGTCGGACCGGTGCGGCGCGAAATCGGCATCCGCACTGTCTTCAACGTTCTCGGTCCGTTGAGCAACCCGGCGCAGGCGCGCCACCAGGTGCTCGGCGTCGCCGACCCGGCGCTGGCGGAGAAGATGGCGCGCGCGTTGCAGTTGCTCGGCGCAGCGCACGCCCTCGTCGTTCACGGGCACGGCGGTCTTGACGAACTGACGCTGAGCGGACCGAACCTGGTGATCGAGGTGCGCGCCGGTCACGAGCCGCGACGGTACGAGATCAGCGCCAGCGATCTGGGGCTGGCGCCCGCGCCGCGCGAGGCGCTGCTCGGCGGCGATGTAACCACCAACGCGGCGATTGTGCGCGGCATCCTTAGCGGCGAAGACCGCGGAGCGCGGCGCGACGTGGCGCTGCTGAACGCCGCCGCAGCGCTGGTTGCCGCCGACCGCGCCGCCGACTTGCGCGAAGGACTGGAGCAGGCGCGGCGGAGCCTGGAGAGCGGCGCCGCCCTGGCGCGGCTGGAGCGGCTTATCACCGTCAGCAAGGTTGAAGGTGGGAAGGTTGCAGGTTGAAGGTTGCATGCAACAGAAAACTGTTGACTTCCGCAGTTATATGACTATAATTATAGTCAGCACATCACAGTCGGGGCAATCGCATGACAATTGCCCCACGACATTTTGCGCTCATGTGCGGTCATTTGATGTTACCGATGCACATTGCTCGTTTCTTTCCATGAGCCGGGCATCTGAACATCTTGACCGCCTGAATCCTGGAGCATTCGGAACCAAATGCTCCCGGATTGTATGATAGCGGAGATCTCATGGCGAATAACCCACGACGCTTTACGATCATCTACGCACCCATCACAAAGGAGCACCTGCGAGCGATTGAGTCCAGATATTACTCCCTGATTCGTGATACAGTGCTTGAGCAACTATCATTTGAACCAACACACGAGACGCGAAACCGCAAACCGCTCAAACGCCCAGTACTGTTCACGGCCACATGGGAATTGCGATGTGGACCGAAGAATCAGTTTCGCATCTACTACGACGTAGACAGAGAACAGCGTGTGGTATCTATCCTGGCGATTGGACGCAAAGACAGGGAACGAATCATAATTGGCGAAGAGGAGATACGCCTGTGAAAATCGCATCGGTTGCCGAAGTGAAAGCCAACCTGAGCGCCTATATCAATGCGAGCGAAGAGGAACTGGTCGTAATCACCAGAAACGGCAAGCCCGTCGCCGTTCTGCTGCCGATCGACGACGACGAAGAACTCGAACGTCTGGCGCTGGCATATTCGCGCCGCTTCCAGAGTATCCTGCGCGAAGCGCGCGAACAGATCGCCGCGACCGGCGGCATCCCGCACGATGACTTCTGGCGTGAAGTTGGAGGTGAGGGCGAAGAGCGCCAGGGATGAGTGAAGACCATGCTGAACGACTGTTGCACTGGCTAAACACGTGACAGCCATCTGTGAGAGCCGGACGCGAGACGGCTTGAAGGGACCACGGATTTGAGCGGACGCGACGGACTCTCGCGGATTCTGCGCGTGATGGGTAGATGTCGATCCGTGTGAGTCCGCATCGATCCGTGTCAATCCGTGTGCTTTCAGGCCGAATGCTGAGCACGTGGCAGTCTCGCAGGGGCTTGACTGACCTGAGCAAGGGCTTCAGCCGACTGCGCCACGATGTCGCCTGACAATTCATGCCTGCGCCCAATGTCGTCTGGGTTGGTGCACAGTTGTTCATGCCCTGATATAATGGGAAGAGATATGTGTTCTGGCATTTCAGGAGACGCGCCTTATGACCGAAAACCCTGCCGATGACCTCGTTCAGACCCTGCGCAAACGCGGCGCTCATTACGTCATTGGTGCTGAAGGGCGACCGATTGCCGTGCTACTGACGCTTGAAGAGTATGAGCACTACTTGGACTTGCTGGATGACGAAGCAGACAGCCAGGATGAAGGAATCGCCAGTCGTCTCGCTCAGGCTGCGACCCAACCATCCGACGAAGAGCGCATAAACTTCCGCGATTATCTGAGCCAGCGCCATGGCGCCTCCCCAGCAGTATCAAGTTAAGCCGCTCGATCGGCAGGTGCGCCAACTCAGACATACCCGCGTACCCGCTCCACAAACCGCCGGAAATCGTCCAGCCGACTCAGCAGTTCGTACAGGCGCTCAGGATCAACGCGAACATATTCGTGCACCAGAATGTTGCGCAGACCGACCATGCGCGCAACCGCCGCAGCAAGATCCTCTTCCAGATACCCGGCGCGGCGCAGCAGCTCAACACATTCAGCGTAACTGGCAGGCGCACCCAGATGATGCGTGTTCACAACATGACAACTGATGTCAATCACAATCTGGATCGCCTCAAACAAGCCATACCGCAACGCCCAATCCAGATGCGCATCCTGCCGCACATCGTCGCTGGTATAGCGTTCCCGAAAACGCTGGAGTTCGCGCACGTGCGTTTCCAGACGCATCAGCCGCTCCGGCATGCTTCCGCCCCCTTCCCGAATTGCCCCGTCTCCAGGCGCTCCTGAAAGGCGCGCGCGACCATCTCCCGCAGAAATGCGGTGTCGAAATACGCCAGAAAGACCCGCGTTTTGAAATCCGCCAGCATCTCCTGATCGCGGCAGAACAACACCGCGCCCTCGGCGACGACACGGTACGCCAGCGCCGGGTTGTGTTTCCAGACATCATTCAGGACAAGCAGATCCACATCACGACCCAGCGCGCACTCCAGTTCCGCCGTCAACTGTCCGATCTCCAGCAAGTCAAGCGGGCGAGATGTGTAGATACCAATATCCACATCGCTCAACAGACCGGACTCCCCTCTGGCAACCGAGCCAAAAAGGATGGCAAACTCGATGAACTCCTGAGCGGAAAGCAGGCGGGCAGCGGGAGTTGTGAAATGTTGCAGGTTGAAGGTGGCAGATGGTTGTGTCATCTTCTTTGCCTTGAGCCATCAGTCTTGCGGCTGACTCCGCAGCGCCTGATGTCTTGCCGTGTTCTGCGCTGCGTAACAGCATTATACACTTCTGAACCTCCAAATACTCTGCGTCTCACACAAAGGCGCAAGGGCGCGAAGATTCCGACCTGTGCCTCGCTTCATTCGTTCATTCGCTGCTTCAACCATAGAGGCAGAGAGCGCACGGGGCGCATCTGCTTATTCGTCCTCCCATTCGTTTATTCGACCCTCATTCGTTTATTCGCTGACAGCGCAAAGGCGGACTGGAGCAAAGGCGCAGAGAGAAGATCAACCGGATGTCGGACAATACTTGTGAGCGGCGCTGGCTTCGATAGGCTCAGCCAGCGCCAACGGCTCTACAGGTGCAAGCGTGATTGTCCAGGTTTAGATCTTCCTATAAAGGTTAAAGCATTATTGCGCGGCTTTGCGCCCTTTCGCCTTCGTGTTCATCCTGTGAAGCTCGGCGCGCGCTTTACTCTTGCGACTGCTTTTGCCGCACCCGTTCGAGATCGGCGCGTGCGCTATCGAGGATCGACGAGGGAGCGTGCGGGTACTGTTCCAGCACACACTGGTAATGCGCCTCAGCCACGTCCCACTGCCCTCGCCGCTCGGCAACCGCGCCCAACCCCAGTTCCGCCCGCGCCCGCGTATCCGGCGCAGCGCCGGGGCTGGCTGGTCCATCGCCCGCCTCGCAGCGCCCGACGGCGACGTGCAGGGACAACGCTCTGAAAGCGTGCGAGGAGTCCAGTCCGTTGTCTGCTTTGTTGCGCCCAGGTGCAACGGAGACGAACGACGTCATCATAGCGTCGGATCAGGCCAGTGTTCAACAATTGCATCCGATGCGCTTCGTTCGTCTTGGTGATGATCCTGGCATCACCCGGTTCAAACGGCATCCCCCCAAACACAGCCAGACGCGCCACGCTCACGCGCAGAGCGGCGGGTAAAGCGGTGTAGACGCAGCGAAATGCCTCTTCGGCAGTCGCGCGCCCTTTGGCGGCTTGCGCGGCGGTGAAAACAGCAGCTTCCTGCTCGAACCGCTGATTGTCTGCAAAGCGGTCGCATCCGGCGCGTAACAATTCGTATCCGGCGGCGGCGAGCGTGAGCAGCAGACGATCGCGCATCCTGCCGTCCAATGTCAGACTCCCATTTTTGAGGATGTGCAACGCGCTTTGCAGATGAACAATATCATGCTTCACGGCGATCAACACCCGATCCGCCTCTCCAGGGCGCATCGCCAGGCTATCGGCATGCTGCGCTGCGTACTCAGCCGCCCACGCCAGATAGCGCTCTTGCAAGCGCGGGATTTCATCCCGATGCTGCTCAAGTTCGCCGCGCGCAACGAAGAAGATCGTATCGGAGAAGCCGTAGCGCGTTCGGCTATCATCAGACAGATCCAGCGGGTTCAACAGACCTTGCTGCACAATCTCTTCAAATGCCTCATCGTCCTGACTTATGCCAGCGCCGCAAACCTCGACCGCCATCGCTCGCAAGAAGGGGCGGTTTTCCATGATTGCCAGCCTGCGAAACATCCGCTGCGCGCTTGAAGACAGGAGATCGTAGCTGAGACGAATCATCCGTTCGAGGCGCTGACGATCAGTTTGATCGCTGACAGACGGCAAAAGACGCCTGAGGAAACTTCTTCTCCCATCCAGCGACTTCTGCTGTTCGCTGCGAAGTTTCTCCAGCAGGCGGCGAGCGCCTTCTGCGCCATGATCTGCGCTTTCTGTCTGCGCCGTCTTACTGACCAAGACCAGCGCCAGCGGAATATAACTGCACAATCTGGCGAACTCCTTCGCCAGCGATTCATCAAAACAAGTCGTCCAGCGCTGGCGCATCACCATCAGCGCCGCCGCCTCAGCGATCGGCGGCAGGTGCAGCCACGTACACCGATTGAATGCGCGGCGCATGCCAGTATGACCTGACCGCGTCACGAAGATCGCGGCGCATCCTGCCGGGGGAAGCATCTTTTCAAGATCAGCGTGCTCTGGCGGATCATCGAAGATTAACAACACACGCCGACCATGCAACTGACGGAGAAATTCACCCACATATGCATTAATCTCCGCAAGGAGACCTTTACGTGCTGTTGCCTGTCGGTGCACCTGCCGCACCCATTCAAAGAAGTCTGTCGATTTCGCTGTCAAAAACTGCTCAAATGCCTCTCCGATCAGCTCATTCCGACGGTGGTCATCAAATCCTCCGAAATTGATGTAATACTGCCCATCGGGATACCGGGAGCGTATCCTGTGATCGTAACCAATACGCTTTGCCAGGCTCGTCTTGCCGATGCCGCCAATACCGGTTACGATCGCTAGCCGCCGATTTTCCAGCGCCCGACGGCGATGGGCAAGCCCGACGGTCAAGAGCCTGATTAACCTGGCTCGCCACGTGTAGCGCGGCATATCGGACAGAGTTTCGATAAACGTTTCGATCTCTTTCTTGCGCACATCATCGATGAACCCTTCGCGCTGGCGGAAATCGTCGAGATCGCCCCCGAGCGTTGCCAGCCAGGGAGGAACGCTGATTGCAGGGACAATGATCGGTTTGGATGCTTTGGATCGCTGCCGCGCCTCGAGATACCATAGGACGACCACAATTGCTAACGTAACTCCAGAAATAAACCCCGGTCCAAGCGGGTTCTGAAACGAGGAATTGGATTGACCATCATAGTCGCGCAACTTGATCAAAAGATCCCACAGTACACGTAACACGCCAATGATCATTAATGTGACAACAAATGCTCCTAAACCGGTAATGATCTTGTGGACCCTGGGATTGGAATGTCGCTGCATAGAGGCGATCCGGCGTGACAGCGGACAGCGCGCATATCTGAGACTATGTATGGTGTGACGGTATTATACAATACTCTGACCCTGATTTTCTCAGTCTTGCACAAAGGCGCAAAGGCGCGAGGACTCTGGACGCGCGGACGCGCCACCGGCACGGGCACGCCACCGCCGGGCGTGCCACCGGCGCCGGGCGTGCCACCGCCACGGGCGCGCCGCCGCCGGGCGCGCCACCGGTACGCCCCTACACCCCTCCTGCCGGTCCTCATTCCGCCACCGACGCGGGCGCGCCACCGCCGGGCGTGCCACCGGCACGGGCGACCCACCGGCACGGGCGACCCACCAGCGCGGGCGTGCCACCGCCACGGGCGTGCCATCGGCACGCCCCTACACCCCTCCTGCCGGTCATTCCGCCACCGCCGGGCGTACCACCGCCACGGGCGCGCCACCGCCGGGCGTGCTACCGGCACGCCCCTACACCCCTCCTGCCGGTCCTCATTCCGCCACCGCCACGGGCACACCACCGGTGCACCCCTCCATGCGCCCTTCATACTTGAAACGTGCAACGTTCAACTTTCGCACCTTCCACCTTCGCACCTTCCACCTTCCGCCTTCGCACCTGATTCCTCTCGTCTCTCGTTCTACAACCCGTGGTATGATAAACCCCGTTCGTTCTAGCCAAAGGAGCTGCTGCCATGCTCTTCTTCACCGTCGAAAAACTGAAGGCGCGCCTCGCAGAGATGCGCACCGCCATTATCCGCGACACACGTCCGATCACCGGGGTCTTCACCTGCCCCGCGCCTGGCGCGCCCCCCGATAACGCCATGGACCCGCCGCCCTCGCCCGACGATCCTTCCTGGCGCCCGCTGACGGTCGGCGAACCGTGGGGCGGCGACCCGCACAACCCCGACAAGCCCGACGAACCGCTCCCCTGGGGCATGCCTGCCGATAGCGGACACACTCACTGGCTGCGCGCCACGATCCGCATCCCCGAAGAATGGCGCGGTCGTCAGGTGCTGCTGCGCATGTACTGGTCAGGCGAGGCACACGCCGGAATCGAGGGCATTGCCTACCTCGACGGCACGACGCTCGCCGGGATCGATGAGCCGCATCCGGCGATCCTGCTGCCGGAACACGCGCACGAGGGCGACCACGAACTGCTCATCCGCTGCTATACGCCCTATCGCCGTCCCTTCGGCGGGCTGGAGCTGCAACTGCGCAGCGAGATCATCGGTCGCCTGGCAGCCGTGATGTATGCCATTCTCGACGCGCTTCCCACCTACCGCGACAGCGACCCGGAGAAGCATGCGCTGCTCGACCGGATCAACCGCGCCTACAATCTGCTCGACCTGCGCGAGGGGTGGCAGAGCGAACGCTTCGAGATCTCGGCAAACGCAGCGCTGACCTTCCTGCGCGAAACGTTGACAGCGAACCTGGAGCCGGGGCAGCGCCCGACCATCCTGGCGACGGGTCACGCGCATATGGACGTTGCCTGGCTCTGGCCCCTCTGGCGCACCCGCCAGAAAATTGCGCACACGGTGGCGACGGCGCTGCACCTGATGGAACGCTACCCGGAATACCATTTCAGCATGAGCCAGCCGCAAACGTATGCGTTCCTCCAGCAGGATGACCCGGAACTCTATGAACGCCTGCGGCAGCGTGTGGCAGAAGGGCGCTTCGAGCCGGTCGGCGCGATGTGGCTCGAACCAGATTGCAACGTCACCGGCGGCGAGTCGCTTGTGCGTCAGGTGATCCACGGGATCCGTTTCTTTGAGGGTGAGTTCGGTCCCATCGATCACATCATCTGGCTGCCAGACGTGTTCGGCTACTCAGCGGCGCTGCCGCAGATCATGCGGCTGGCAGGCATCTCCTGCTTCATGACCACGAAGATTAGCTGGAACCAGTTCAACCGCATGCCCTACGACACCTTCCGCTGGCGCGGCATTGACGGCTCCGAGGTGCTGGCGCACTTCGTGACAGCGACGTCCGCTCCCGTCAAACCCAACCCGACCGAAGCGCAGTTCTACACCTACAATGGCAGCATGCTGCCCTCTGAAGTCTTCGGCACATGGAACCACTACCGCCAGAAGGACATCAACGACGAAGTGCTCTACATCTATGGGCACGGCGACGGTGGCGGCGGTCCCACCGAAGAGATGCTCGAACTGGCGCGGGTGATGGCGGACCTGCCAGGGTTCCCGGTGGTGCAGCCCGGTCGCGTCGAGCAGTATTTCCAGCGACTGCGGCAGCGCGTGTGGAACAACCCGCGGTTGCCGGTGTGGGTCGGCGAGCTGTACCTGGAATACCACCGCGGCACCTATACCAGCCAGGCGCGCACCAAGCAGAATAACCGCCAGGCGGAACTGCTGCTGCGTGAAGCCGAATGGCTTAACGCCTGGGCAGTCACGCAGGGCGCCGTCAGCCGCCAGGCGGACCTCGACGCCGCCTGGCGCACGGTGCTGCTCAATCAGTTCCACGACATTCTGCCCGGCAGCTCCGTGCCGCTGGTGTATGTCGAGAGCGAACGACAGTTCGCCGAGGTGCGCGAAACAGTTGCGACCGTGCGGCACGCCGCGATTACCGACCTGACCCGCAGCGATGTTAATGGCGCTGTGCCGCGCCTGGCGGTGTTCAACAGTCTTGCCTGGGACCGCACAGAATGCGTCGCCATTCCGCTCGAAGAGCAGCGCCAGCCGTCAGTCGATGGTCCGGCGCAGGTCATCGAGCAGCTTGACGGCACACGCGCGTTGCTGGTTGAAGCGACTGTTCCTGCATTCGGATATGCGGCGCTGCACGGCATCCATCGCGCCTCCCCGCCAGCGCAGTTCATCGCACGCCGCGAATACCTGGCATCCGACGAGTTCCGCATCGAGTTCGACGCCAACGGTGAGATTGGGTCGCTCTATGACGCGCGCTACGAACGTGAGATTATTGCCGAAGGCGCCACCGGCAATCAGCTTGTTCTCTACGAAGACCGCCCGATGTTCTGGGACGCCTGGGACATCGATCCATTCTATTTGGAAAAACCGTACCCCGTCCACGACATCAGCGAATGGCGGGTGATCGAGGAAGGACCGCTGCGCGCGACGGTTGAAATCGTGCGGCGCTTCGGCAAGAGCGCACTCCGGCAGCGGATCAGCCTGTGGCGCAACAACCGCCGGATCGACTTCGAGACCGAAGTGGACTGGCAGGAGCGCCAGAACCTGCTGCGCGTCCTCTTCCCGCTGCGGCTCAACGCCGCCCGCGCCACCTGTGAAATTCAATTCGGCGCCGTCGAACGTCCGACGCACCGCAACACCAGTTGGGATTGGGCGCGCTTCGAGGTCTGCGCCCACCGCTGGATCGACCTGAGCGAGGGCGGGTATGGCGTGGCGCTGCTGAACAACGGGAAATACGGGCACAGCCTGATCCACAACACCCTGGGCATCTCGCTGCTCAAATCGGCGGTCATCCCCGACCCGCAGGCGGACCGCGGGCTGCACCGCTTCACCTACAGCCTGCTGCCGCACGCTGGCGACTGGCGCGAGGCGCAGGTCACCCGGCGCGCCTATGAACTGAACGCGCCGCTACGCCCGGTGACCGTCACCGGCGATATCCCGGCGGAAGGACGGTCGTTCCTGCGCGTGGAGAGCGATCACGTCATTGTTGAAACGATCAAGACGGCGGACGACGGCGATGGTCTGATCGTCCGCATGTACGAAGCGCACAACCAGCGTGGTTCGGTGCGCCTCGATTTCGGGCGACCGGTCGAATCAGCAGTGGAAGTCGATCTCCTGGAGCGCGAAACCGGACCGGCGACCGTGGACGGTCACACCGTCCGGTGCAACATGCGCCCATTCGAAATCAAAACAATCCGCGTCCGGTTAGCGCCATCATCGTAGGGGCGAGGCGGCGCCTCGCCCAAACAGGCGCAGGCGCAGATGACCGTCACCGGCGCAATGCGGCGCCCACCGACAGCGGTGACGGTCATCATCACGGCAGTTGGCACCGGCATCGTAGGGGCGAGGCGGCGCCTCGCCCAAACAGGCGCGCAGATGACCGTCACCGGCGCAATGTGGCGCCCACCGGCAGGCGAACGGCATACCCGACGATCATCCCGCCCGCGCGCCACCCGGCGGCAGTGACGGTCATCATCACGGCGGTTGGAACCATCGTAGGGGCGAGGCGGCGCCTCGCCCAGACAGGCGCGGCGCCTCGCCCATCCAGGCACGCCGCCATGCCCGAAGTCACGAGTTCCAATCGTAGGGGCGAGGCGGCGCCTCGCCCCCAACAGGATGATACGCATATGAAACACCATCCATTAACCGCCCTCCAGGTTATCGGCATCCGGTATCGCGGCAGCGCACCAGCGGAGGGAGACGAGCGCGCGCTCGGCGCCTACGCCGCGTCCGGGGTCTATTCCGCTGCTGGCGTGCCGGTGACCATCAGCGAACCACAAATGCCAGAAGCGCAGCGCAGCGACGACGAACCATCGAACCTGGGCTGGATCTGCCGCGCGATCGCCGATGACGTCGCTGCCGCCCGCATGATCGGGCGCACGCCGCTGATCGTCGGCGGCGACTGCACCCACGCTGTCGGCGTTGTCGCCGGGCTGCAACGCTCCTGCGGACCGCATGCGCGCATCGGGCTGGTCTGGTTCGACGCCCACGGCGACTACAACACGCCGCGCACGACTCTCTCCGGGATGCTGGGAGGAATGCCGGTAGCGGTATGCGCCGGGCTGGCGCTGCCACAGTGGCGCGACATAGCGGGCATGATCGCGCCATTGCCGACCGACCGCATCCTGCTGGTCAATGTGCGCAACCTCGACCCGCCAGAAGCGCAGTTGATTCGCGCCACTGAAACCGCCATCGCTCATGTCAACGACTTCGCAGGACCTCTGGCGGCGCTCGCAGCAACCTGCGACGTTCTCTACCTGCATGTCGACTCCGACATCCTCGACGCCGCGCTCGTGCCCAATCATGCCACCCGCGAGCCGAACGGGCCGGGACTGGCGGAGGTGAGCGCAGCCATCGAGGCGGTTATGGCGACCGGCAAAGTTGGCGCATTCGCGGTGGTTTCCGTGTACGGCGCTGGACCCGGCAGCGCCATCAGCGTCGCGTCAGGAACGGCGCTCATTCGCGCCGGGCTGGAAGCATGGGCGCGATACGGTGTGGTGTAGACGGGCATACCGCGGCAGTGTGGCGCTCCCGACTCAGATGGTGCGGTGCGGAGGCTTTATCGCCGCACCATACCATAAAAGAAGACAAGCGCCGCTCTGCCGAAAGCAAACAGAGCCGCGACGCGGCTTGTCCGTGAGGTGACCGCGTAACTCGTATCATAGAGTGATCAATCTGAACGTGGACGATCACCCACACTGTGGAGCGGCTGGCGTTGGCTGAGCCTGTCGCAGCCAACGCCAACGACAAGACGGTCAACGCGTACTGCACCCTACGCGCCCTTATTCGTGATACAATATTTCGTGGAGGCGCGTATGCAATCACCATTTCCGGGCATGGACCCGTATCTGGAGGCGACAACGATCTGGCCCGATGTGCACGCCGGGCTGATAGCTGCCATGCGTCGACAACTTCAGCCCCGTCTCAGCCCGCGGTACGTGGCAGTCATCGTCCCTTACACAGCGTTCGAGACTATCGATGTCAACCTTTCCCGGTTTCTCGTTCCCGACATTGCTATCGTCGAGCGCGATCAACAGAGCAGCCTTGCCGCTACAACTGTAGCGCCTGCACCCGTGGTCGGCGCACTGGAAGTTGAGATCGAAACACGCTACAGTCGCCTTGAAGTGCGCACCGTTGGCGACGAAACGGTTGTCACAGTGATTGCATTGCTCTCGCCTGCGAACAAACGTCCAGGCGCCGATGCCGCTGACGCATATGAATGTAAGCGTCGAGAGATCATCCGCAGCCCGATCCATCTGCTCGAAATCGATCTGCTGCGCGGCGGTCGACGACCTTCGTTGGCAACGCCCTGGCCCCCAACGCCATATGTCGTCATGCTCAGTCGCGCCGATCAGCGTCCGCGGGTTGAAATCTGGCCCATTCACCTGCAAGACCCGTTGCCCATCGTGCCGGTTCCGCTTCGCGCGCCCGATCCCGATGTTCCGCTTGACCTGAACGCGGCGCTGAGTGATGCATATGCGGAAGGGCGATATGATCTGCGCATCGACTACCGCAACTCTCCCCCGCCGCCGCCGCTTACGCCAGCCGACGAAGCCTGGCTCACGGAACGCCTCGCCGCTGTCGGTCTGCGGTGAGTATGGGTGTGCCCTATGGCAGTCACATCCCGTCTCTACACCGGTGAAGAGGATTACGCACGAATGCGTCAGTTACTGGCAGAGATCGAGTCGCTCGAAGGTCCGCTCGTCTACTGTCACGTCGGCGACCTGGACTGGTGGCGTTTCACCGATGAGGACACGCACGACCTGAGCACGCGCATTCGGCTCTGGTTTGACCATGAGGGCGCGCTGGTCGGGTTTACCTGGCCCAGCGAGCATCAGGTGGACATGCTGGTGCACCCGGCGTATCGTTCCATCGAACCGGCGATGCTCGATTGGGTCGAGCATCTGAGCCGCCTCAACGTCGATGATCCGAACCCGCATGTGTCGGTCTGGAGTTATGAGCACGACGCGTACCGCAATGAACTGCTGGCGCAGCGCGGGTATGTGCGCACCGACCATTTCCTGTCGCTCAGCGTGCGCGACCTGCACGAGCACGTGCCAGAGCCGGACGTGCCAGAAGGCTATACTATCCGCCAGGTGCAGGGTGAAGCAGACGTGCATGCCCGTGTCGAAGCGCACCGCGACGCCTTTGCGCAGTCGCGGATGAGCGTCGCCAAGTACCGCGCCGCGATCCATGCCCCCACGTACCGCCCGGATCTCGACCTGATCGCCGTTGCGAACGATGGAACCGTCGCAGCGTTCTGCACCCTCTGGCTTGACCCGATCAACCGTGTTGGCGAGATCGAGCCGCTGGGATGCCGCGTCGCTCATCGCCGCCGCGGTTTGGCGCGCGCACTTGTGCTCGAAGGTCTGCGTCGCCTGCAGGGGTACGACGCGCGCCTGGCGACGGTGTTCTACGGCAGTGAACCGGAAGATCAACCGGCGCGCCAGTTCTACGCCAGCCTGGGGTTCGTGGAGCGTGGAAGGATTTATGCGTGGAGGAAGGAACATCCTCGATAGGAGGCAGCATATGCGTTTCTTTTCGATGATTTTCGTTACAGCGGGTCTTATGGCAGGTTTCTTCTCACTGACATATCCGGCAGCGCCGCTGGCTCACATCTATCCAGGTGCAACGCCATCACCGGCTGCTTACCTTCCAATCATTCTTGTGCCAGAGCGTCCTCAGGCTACCCCAACTCCTGTACCCACCTCAACGCCGACGCTGCCTCCGCCATCTTTTACAAGCTGCGCCTCTGATCCACGAGGTGCGATCAACTACCCGGTGCGCATCGTGACTGTGTTCAAAGCCGCCGATCCTGAGGTGGTTCGCCTGCAGAACGTCAGCGCGTTTCCTGTCAATCTCGACGGATGGCGCATGTGTTCGATACGCGGCGGTCAGTTGCATACGGGCATTGGCGGCGTCCTGGCGCCCGGCGAAACTCGCGATTTCCCGTATACGGGTCCGGGTTTTATCTGGAGTAATCAGGAGTCCGACCCTGGGGCGTTGTATGATGCCGAAGGTCGATTGATCTCTTATTGGCCTGATTGACACCATCGAGAAGCAACCGTAGCTGCGGCGCGGATCTCACCATTCAGGCGCGTTCCCGCCTGCAACCTTTTTGAGTCGCAGAGACGCAGAGCGTGCAGAGGGATGCTACACAAGCATCTTAGTGTCTGCGCTCCTCGATAGCGATCTTCCTTGCCTCTCGTTTTTCGTTCAACGTTTAACATGTAACGTGCAACCTGCAACCTGCAACCTTCACACCCGCACCAGAACATTCGTCCTCCAAGACCCTTGAGGTCGGGCGAGATCCTTCGGAGCAACGGGAAATCCTTCCGCCAGCAACGTTCGATAGCGGGCGCCAGACTCACGGCGCAGACCTCAAGGGTCGGATACATTCCACCTTCTCACCTGCAACCTTACTACCTTCAACCTGCAACCATCAACGCAGCCTCTCTACGACGCACACCCTTTATTACCCGTCTCCGGATCTCAATCTGTTCATCAATAGTTTATTCATCGGCGCTAAGATTACCTCAAGCGCAGAGCACAGGCAGAGGGAGATCGCGCTGAAGGGACGGACGGTGCGGGACATATCGGGCATGCCCATACTCTCCAGAACCACACTGGTGCAGCGCTCTGCAAAGAGAACGGGGTTCTATCGCCTTTTTCGGAAAGGGTGACGCAAAGGCGCAAAGCGGAGCGACAATGAAGGCAAGACGTTACGCCTCTGCACGATTGTGTCGAAGCAGGCAGCCTTAGCGGAAAGCTCAAGTTTACGGGCAATGATCTGGCGACACAAAGCCGCTGTTCATCCAAGCGCACGCTGATCATCCAGCAGGGAGACGGCAATGAGGTTCATTTCTTTCAATCTCTTCATCCGCACGCTGACAATCGTCAGTCTGGTCGTGGGGCTGATCGGCGGCGTCAGTCTCATTCCGCGCCCGGCGCACGCGAATGTACAGCCATCGTGCTCGAACGATCCTCTCTTCACCAATGGTAATTTCATCACGGGAGAAAACAATGGAGCAGGAAACGCCAATACCAGTTCGCCGCCGGAGGGTTATCAGGGGCTTGGCTTTCTTGCCGACCCGACACGCATCCAGTTGTCTGTGCCAACTGGTTCTCCCACCCGCGCCCGCCTGGCGGACGATTTCACAGTGACCGGCAATGGGTGGCGCCCTTCAGCCATCACGTTTTACGCCTATCAGACCGATGCCGCCACCACGACGTCCACTATCACCGGCGTCGTAGACCTGCGCCTGTGGGATGGCCCGCCGGACGTCGTCACCAGCACCGTGATTGCCGGGCCGGTCGCCGGACCGATCACCCCTACCGCTACCGGGTGGACTGGAGTGTATCGCACCTACCTCCAGCCCAACTCCTTCGGTGAAACGGAAGGTCTGAGCTCGACCAGACGCCCGATCATGGCCGTCACTATTTCATGGCCCTTTACCGTCACCACGTTGCTGACCGGAACCTACTGGATCGAATGGGGCATGACCGGTTCGCTTCCCAGCGGTCCGTGGGCGCCAGCCGTCAGTTTCGGTCCTGACAACAACGCGCGTCAACTCAATATGAGCGACAGCGATCCAGGAACATGGACATGGGCGCCGCGCGTTGATTACACCGTTATAACAGCCACGGTTGAGTTGCCGTTCGTCATCTGCGGTGAGACGATCCCCACGCCGCAAATCACGAGCCTGAGTCCGAATCAGGCAACCGCTGGCGGCGGCGATGTCACACTGACGGTCAACGGTAGCGGATTCATTGACGGCACAGGATCGGATCGCTCGATTGTGTACTGGAATGGCGAGGCGCTGACGACCGTTTTCAGTTCCACGACAGCATTGACTGCTACAGTGCCTGCTGCCAGGATCGCTACAGCGGGCACAGCGAACGTGACGGTCGTTAATCCAGGCAACCTTACATCGAATCCGGCGACTTTCACCATCAACAACCCGGCGCCGACGATCACGGCAATCAGCCCGTCGTCCGCCACGGCAGGCGGTTCCGGCTTCACCCTCACCATCACCGGCACGGGCTTCATCAGCGGCTCGGTCGTGCGCTGGAACGGCGACCCGTTGGACACCTTCTTCAGTTCCAGCGGCGTGTTGACCGCCACCGTCCCCGCCAGCCGGATCGTCACGGCGGGCACGGCAAATGTGACGGTCTTCAACTCCGGTCCCGGCGGCGGCACGTCTGGCACGGCGACCTTCACCATCAACAACCCGACGCCGACGATCACGGCAATCAGCCCGTCGTCTGCCACGGCAGGCGGTTCCGGCTTCACCCTCACCATCACCGGCACGGGCTTCATCAGCGGCTCGGTCGTGCGCTGGAACGGCGACCCGTTGGACACCTTCTTCGGTTCCAGTAGTGTGTTGACCGCCACCGTCCCCGCCAGCCGGATCGCCACAGCGGGCACAGTACCGGTGAGGGTCTTCAACTCCGGTCCCGGCGGCGGCACGTCTGGCGCGACGACTTTCACCATCAACAACCCGACGCCGACGATCACGGCAATCAGCCCGTCGTCCGCCACGGCAGGCGGTTCCGGCTTCACCCTCACCATCACTGGCACGGGCTTCGTCAGCGGCTCGGTCGTGCGCTGGAACGGCGATCCGTTGGACACCTTCTTCGGTTCCAGTAGTGTGTTGACCGCCACCGTCCCCGCCAGCCGGATCGCCACGGCGGGCGCGGCGAACGTAACGGTCGTCAACCCCGCGCCGGGCGGCGGTACGTCTGATCCAGTCACATTCACCATTCAGGCGAACAACCCAGCGCCGACGATCAGCAGCGTTTCGCCAGATCTCATACCAGTGGGGGATAGTGATGTTGTGCTGACAATTACCGGCAGCAATTTCGTTACGAACTCAGTCGTGCGCTGGAATGGAACACCACTTACGACGACGTTCGTCAGCGCGACGGAGTTGCGTGCGACTCTCCCGGCGGCACAGCGCAGCGCCGCAGGCGATGGCAGCGTCACGGTCTTCAATCCGACGCCCGGCGGCGGCGAATCGAGCGCCGTGACGGCACGGGTGCGATTCCAGGTCATGCTGCCGCTCGTCATACGGTAACGGGGTGCGCTGCGTGCACTGCAGAGGTCGACGCGAAGACGCAAAGGTGTAACGTAACGATAACCTTTGCGTCTTCGCGCCTTTGCGTCAGATTTGAGAAATCAGGGCAAAATCATCCGCCTGGATATGCAACATAACCCCTGCCGCTTCTCGCACGGGAACAAGCGCATCGGGACTGAGCATGATCGTCATCGCCCCGCCGTCGAGTTCGGCGAAGCGAGCATCTTCGACACGGACAGTCAGCCCGACGACGTCGCGGAAAAAGGCAGTGGCAGCCGGAATGTTGCGCACGATCAGGTCTATCTGGTTACAGTTTCGCACTGACGCCTCGACAGAACGACTATGCGCCGCCTCGCAACTGCGGGCGCGCATCTACCGGCGACCCTGGCGCGGGAATAGGGGCGACCCGCCCGGTCGTCGATTTTGGGCGACCCGGCGGATCGCCCCTACCTTGGCGCTGTTGGGCGACCCGCCCGGTCGCCCCTACCTTGGCGCGGGGAATGCGGCGACCCCGGTCGTCGATTTTGGGCGACCCGGCGGGTCACCCCTACCTTGCCACCTTCAACCTGTAACCCTCTCGCCTCCGCTCTCACTCCACCTCCGCCAGCACGACGCCGAGGGCGACGCTCTGACCGGGCGTGACGTGAATCTGCGCCACGCGACCGGCGCGCGGCGCGCGGATTTCGTTCTCCATTTTCATCGCTTCCAGCACCATCAGCGGTTGCCCGAGCTCGACGGTTTCACCAGGGCTGACGAGCACGCGCGTGATTAATCCCGGAATTGGCGCTTTGATGCGCCCGTCGCCGCTTGCCGGGCGCGCTACTGTGGCTTCCAGGTCGCGCACCTCCACCTGGTGCAACCCGTAGCGCGAGCGCATCCAGCGCAGATTGGGATCGACCACCAGTTCATACGGTCGCCCATCGACGATGAGCCAGTCGAGGAGTTCGGGGCTGCCCGTTTCCGGCGCCAGCACATTGACCGGCTGCCCGTCGACCCGCACGGTGATCTCGCTGGTAATGCGGCGCAGCGGCGGCGTTTCGACCACAAAGGTGCGACCGTCGATGGTGATGCTCAGTTTGCTCATTGCTCTTCCCTCTACTGTGGCAGTCTGCGCGAGTCGCGGTGCCAGCCGGAACCGGCGCGGTCCGGCAGAACACCGCTGGAGTCGATGCTGCGGCGGGTGTATGCCAGCGCTGCCGCGATCGCCAGGTCACGGAGTTGTTCGGGCGGGACCTCGGCGCCCGGCAGCGGTCGGCGGTTGAAATCCGAATCATACGTTCCAGCGGCAAATTCAGGTGCGTCCAGGATGCGCTGGATCAGCGGCAGGTTCGTCTGCACGCCGCTGATCGCAAAATCGGCGACGGCGCGCCGCAAACGCCCCAACGCACCAGCGCGCGTATCGTCCCAGGCGACGACCTTTGCCAGCAGCGGGTCGTAGCGCACCGGAACATCGCAACCGCCGTAGGCGTAGGTATCGACACGCAGCCCCGGTCCTCCAGGGAAGCGGAACCGGCGCAAGCGTCCGGGGCTCGGCAGGTAATGGTTCCAGGGGTCCTCGGCATTCACCCGCGCCTGGATAGCGCATCCGCGCAGCCCCACATCAGCCTGCGAAAAGTCAAGCGGCTCACTGGCGGCAACCTGGATCTGGGTACGCACCAGATCGATGCCAGTGCGCATTTCGGTGATCGGATGCTCGACCTGAATGCGCGCCTTGACTTCGGTGAAGTAGAATCGCCCTTGAGCGTCGAGAACGAATTCGACGGTGCAGGTGTTGGCACATCCCAGCAGACGCCCGATCGCCAGCGCCTGCCGCCAGAGCTCTTCGCGCTGCGCATCGGTCAGGTATGGCGCAGGCGACTCCTCGACCACCTTGCGATGATTATGTTGAATCGTTCCATCGCGCTCACCCAGGTGGATGAGATTGCCATGCCTGTCGCCGACGATCTGCACTTCCAGATAGCGCGCCGGAAGGAAGGCTTCTTCCAGGTAGAGCCGATCATCGCCGAAGGCGGTCAGCGCCGCCGAGTGCGCGTGCTGCGCCATGCTTTCCAGTTGCGTCGGTTCGCGCACCAGGCGTGTGCCGTGGCTGCGTCCGCCACTGTACGACTTGAGCACCAGCGGATAGCCGAGCCGTTCGGCTGCGTCGCGCAGCGCCTCCCATTCCGATGCGTGATAGGCGCGCGGCGAGTGGCGCGGCACAGCGATTCCGGCGGCGCGCACGGCTTCGAGCACGGCAATTTTGTCGCGCACCTTCGCCAGCGCCGCGCTTGACGGTCCAATGAAAACAATGCCTGCTTCCTCGCACGCACGCGCAAACTCGTCGTGCTCAGCAAGAAAGCCGTAGCCGGGATGGATCGCCTCGGCGCCGCAATCGCGCGCAATCTGGACGAGCGCTGCGGCATCGCAGTAGAGCGCTCCCGAACTCAAGCGCACGCACTCATTCGCCAGACGCACATGGAGCGAACTCAGATCGGTGTCGTCGTAGAGCGCCACTGCTCGAATGCCCATGTCGCGGCAGGTGCGAATAATGCGAACGGCGATTTCACCCCGGTTGGCAACAAGAATTGTGCGGAACATGGGTCTCCTCTCAGGACGGCGAGATTCCGTGCTTGCGCGGCACGTGGCGTTCACGCTTCGACAGGGTCACTTCCAGCGCTTTGATCAGCACCCGGCGCGAGTCGCGCGGCTCGATCACATCGTCGATCAGCCCGCGGGCTGCCGCGATATACGGGTTGTTGAAGCGTTCCTGGTATTCTTCGACCAGTTCGCGCCGCTTCGCTTCCGGGTCGGGCGCGCTCTTGACCTCGTTGCGGTACAGGATGTTCACAGCGCCAGCCGCGCCCATCACGGCGAGTTCGGCGTTGGGCCAGGCGTACAACAGGTCGCCGCGCAGCCCTTTGCTGCTCATAACGCAGTAGGCGCCGCCGTAGCTCTTGCGCAGGATGATCATCAGTTTGGGGACAGTAGCCTCAGAGTAAGCGTAGATCATGCGCGCGCCGTTGCGGATGATGCCGCCGTATTCCTGGTTCGTGCCGGGCAGAAAGCCGGGAACGTCCTGCAATGTAATGATCGGAATATTGTAGGCATCGCAAATGCGAATAAAATGCGCCGCTTTGATCGATGCCTTGATGTCGATGCAGCCCGCCAGCACCATCGGCTGGTTGGCGACAATGCCGACGACGTAGCCGTTGAGCCTGCCGAAGCCGACGACCATATTCTGCGCCCAAAGCGCATGCACCTCAAAGAACCGTCCGTCGTCGAGAATGCTGCTGATCACCTGACGCACATCGTAGGGCTTGGTCGGATCGACCGGCACGATCTCTTCAAGTTCGGGACAGCGCCGTTCGGGATCATCCACTGGACGGACGTAAGGCGGGTCGTCCTGGTTGTTGAGCGGCAAATAACTGAGGAGTTCACGCGCCATTGCGATGCACTCCTGATCATCGCGCGCCAGAAAGTGGCTGACGCCGCTCTCCTCGGCGTGGACGCGCCCGCCGCCGAGTTGATCCTGGGTGACCTCTTCCTGCATGACGGCTTTCACCACTTCAGGACCGGTGATGAACATATAGGCGTTCTCGGTCATGAAGATGAAGTCGGTCAGCGCTGGCGAATAGACCGCGCCGCCAGCGCACGGTCCCATGATCAGCGACAGTTGCGGGATCACGCCCGAAGCTTCGCAGTTCGCGTCAAAGATGCGCGCATAACCCGCCAGACTATCGACCCCTTCCTGAATGCGCGCGCCGCCGGAGTCGTTGATAGCGATGAAGGGACAGCCGTACTTCAGCGCCATCTGCATCGCCTTGACGATCTTGTTGGCGTGCATTTCGCCAAGCGACCCGCCCATTACTGAGGCATCCTGCGCCGCCACGAAGGCGCGCCGTCCGTTGATCAATCCGAAACCGGTCACGACGCCGTCGCCGTACCGGGAGCGCTTGCCACCAGGGTACACCTCGTAGCGCGGCAACACCAGGGTGTCGATCTCTTCGAACGTACCCGGGTCGAAGAGCAGGTCAATGCGCTCACGCGCCGTCAGACGCCCTTTTTTGTGTTGCGCTTCGGCGTCCTGCGCCGTACCGCAGGCAATCGCCTTGCGCTGGCGCAGTTTCTCAATATACTCCTGCATGGTCGTCATGGGGAAACTCCATCTCCAATCCGTCGCGCTTCTGTCACAGAATCCACTGCGTTGATCGAAGGTCCAACCGCAAGGGTCAGCACAAATCCGCCCATCTGTCGCCACCAGCCGTGGTGAACATATGCGTTCAGCTCAGGGTGGCACCGGACAAGCACCGGCGCCCACCCGTCGGTGGCTGGTTCGTCCGGCAGGCAGACAATCTGGCGGGTATCGACCGTCAGGCCGCGGCGCAGCGACTTGAGGGCGGCTTCCTTGGCGCTCCAGATGACGGTCGTCAGCAACGGCTGCGCCGATGGCGGCGCATGATGCACGCGGGCAATTTCGACATCGGTGAAGAAATCGGTCACAAACCCGGGATCGCGCGGCTCGACATATTCGATGTCGGCGCCGGGCGCGTATCCCGGCGCAGCGATCAGCGCGCAGAAGGCATGGTCGCGGCTATGGCTGATCGAGATCGCCAACCGATCAATGATGAAAGCGTAGCCGTTCTGACTCTGGAGCCGTGGTGCGCCATCCGGGTCGGTGGTGATGAGAATGTCGTTCAATGCCGGTCGTCGTCCGGTGACTTGTTCGAGGTAGTATGCCGCCAGATGCTTTGCCGTCCATCGTCCAAGCAGCCAGTCGCGGCGACGCTTTTCACGGGTCAGCGAGCGGAAGCGCGCCTCCTCGACGCTGCTAAGCAACCCTTCGGGAGGTTCAGCGCGGGCAAGCGCAGGGTGATCGGCAAGCGTCTGGATCAGCCAGTACAGCATAGAAGCAGAACCCGAACAGCGAGGCGTCAGGTACGGCGGAGAAGATGCCTGACGCCTCGCACAGGATGAGATTACACAGTGACTTCGCCCGGCAGCCGCGAGGTGCGGTAGCCGCGCAGATCGACGTACACGTTGCCGTCGGTATCGACCACCTGCACGTCGTAGGATGCTCCGCCATCGATGGCTGTGACGAGCGCGTAGAGGCGTCGCCCTTCAGCGCGCTCCGGCTGCCGATGGATGGTGACGCTCCCAATTGCGGCTGGCAACGCCATCGCCCGGTGAGTCACCATCTCCCACATGCCTGCCGCCTGGAAGCAGAGTTCAATCAATCGCGGCGCGATCAGCATCGGCAGATCGGGCGAGCTGTTCGGCGGCAGACCATCCACCATCAGCGCCACTGCCCGATCGCCCATCACCCCGATGCGCTCCATCACCTGGTACGCCGGTCCGTGGAAGTAGACCCGGTAAATGCGCTCCCGGTCGATGTCAAGCGCCTCGGCTGATGGCGGCACAAAGTCGATCTTCCGCTCTTCGACCGGCACCGTCGTGAGGTAGACTTCGCCGACGAAGTGGGTGTCGAAGCGCGGCGGCAGTTCAGGTCGCGGCTGCACCATGCCGCGCAGCGTCGTCTTCGCCACGAGCGTCCCGTTGCCTGCGGGATGGATCGTCGCACTCAGATAGAGCGTGCGCGGCTGGTGGCGATGGAACTTGAACGGGCTGCTGAACTGCTCGCTGATCGACGCGATGTGGAAGCCAGGCGTCAGGAGCGTCGCCAGTTCGGCGAACGCCTCCGTCCCCATCACGCCGGGCAGCACCGGCACACCATCGATCTGATGGTCGTAGAGGAACGGTTGCTCCTTCGGATCAAGGGTCGTCTCAACCTCGATGCCGCCGTACAGCTTGAAGGCTTTGACGCTCCCGATCATCAGGCGTCCCTCAGTGTTGACCTTCGCCGGATCGAGACCGCCGGTTTCATCGAACTCCGCCGCCAGGATGCCGAGCCGCTGCCCAACGACGATCTCACCGCGGAAGGCGCTCTTCGTCAGTTCGCGGCGGATGGTCGGAATGCCCGCTTCCGGCGGCAGCATGTCGATCCCCGCCATCTCCATAATCTTCGGAATGGAACCGCGCGTCGCCATGCCAATGCCGCCCCAGGCAGTCCAGTCGATGGCGATGCCGCGCGTCTCCGGTCGCCAGGTGCGCAGGCTGCTTGTCACTTTGCAGAGCAGGTCATTGGCGGATGAGTAGTCCGACTGACCGCTGTTGCCGAAGCGACCAGCGACCGAGCTGAAGACCACCACTGCACCTATCGGCATGCCCTTCGCCGCGTTCAGGATGCTGAAGTAACCGTCCGCCTTGATGTCGAACACCAGGTCGAACTCCCTCGGCTCCTTATCGGGCAGCGCCTTGGAGATCTCGATGCCGCCAGCGTGCAGCAGCACGTCGATCCGTCCGTAGCGCTCGCGCACATCGGCGATGACCGCCGCCACGCCGGGACCATCGAGCAGGTTGACGCTGAAGTAGTGCACCGTACCGCCAGCAGCCTGCACCGCTTCAATGGCGCGCAACGCCGCCTCTTCACGCTCGATCGCCAGGATCTTGCGGTCGATCATTACCGGCGTCGGGCGTTCGCCCGCTGCCCGGAAGTCCTCGATCAACTTGCGCTTGAGCGCCTCTTTGTCCTGGCGGAACAGCGCAATGTTTGGATCGTCCGGGTTCGGCTTCGGCGTCAGGTCGAGCAGGTAGAAGATCCCGCCTGATGCCGCCGCCAGGTCGGCGGTGATGGCGGAGGTGATGCCGCCAGCCGCGCCGGTGACGACGAACACCGTGTCCTTGCCAAGGGTCATGCCAGGCGTGCCGTCAGCAGCCGGACGCTCCTCGAAGGTGACGGTATAGCGCAGGCTGTCGCGGTAGCCGACTTCGACGACGCCGGGATCGAAGAGAGTCTCGGCAATCAGCAGGTCCGCCGGTTCCGCCGTCTTGCGCCCCGGCTCGAAGTCTACCGCTTTGACCAGGATATTCTGCCGTTCGCGCTTGTACGACTTGGCACACCCGACGACGGCGCCGCCGAGCGGTGCGGACGCGCCTTCCGGTCCATAGCCGTGCAGCCCGCCGAGACGCGTCGCCACCACCAGGAACGCGCCTGGTCCGACGAGTGTATCGTACAGTGTGCGCAGCGTCAGGTAGAGGTTCTTAACGCGCACCCGGTTCAATTCGCGCCAGGTCGCCAGGTCCATATCCTCAATCGCCGGTTCGATGTCCAGCGCTGTGAGCCAGTAGACGCCGTGAATCGGTCCTTCCGCCAGCCAGCCTTTGAGCCGCTGCTCCAGTTCTTCGGCGGATGGCGGCTCTTCGATGACGAGCGCGCCGACGCCGCGCTTCTCCAGGCGATTGAGCAGCGCCTTGCCGACGCCGCCGCGGTCCATCATCACAACGACGCGGGTGTTGCCGTCGAGTGTGACGCCGGTCGGCTTGCACAGGTCGATCGCCGGGCGCAACGCCGGAACGACGACGCGGCGCGGAACCATATCAGCGTTCTCGACCGGCATCAGCGTGACCGCCGGTTGTGCTGCGGGCGCGGGTGAAGGCGCTGCTGGCGCCTCGGGCGCCGCTGTGGCAACCGGCGCCGCCGCGGCAGGCGCCGCTCCTCCGGTCGGTCTGAGGTCGGGTCGACGCTCGTAGACAAAGTTGATCACGTGGCGCAGGGTCGGATAGTCGCGCAGTTTCAGATCTTCAACGCGCTCGATGCCGAACGCCTCGCGGATCGCGGCGAACGTCTCCGCCTGCTTGACCGTATCCACCCCCAGGTCCGCCTCCAGGTCCAGATCGAGTTCCAGCATCTCCGGCGGGTAGCCGGTCTTCTCCGCCACGACCGCGAGCACCCGCTCGGTCACCGGGTCGGCGGCTGGCGCAGGCGCCGCGGGTGCAGGCGCCGCTGCGGGTGCAGGCGCTGCCACGGGTGCAGGCGCTGCCGCCGCGGGCGCCGCCGACGGCTTGAGGTCTGGTCGGCGCTCGTAGACGAAGTTGATCACGTGGCGCAGGGTCGGATAGTCGCGCAGTTTCAGGTTCTCGATCCGCTCAATGCCGAACGCCTCGCGGATCGCGGCGAACGTCTCCGCCTGCTTGACCGTATCCACCCCCAGGTCCGCCTCCAGGTCCAGATCGAGTTCCAGCATCTCCGGCGGGTAGCCGGTCTTCTCCGCCACGACCGCAAGCACCCGCTCGGTCACCGGGTCGGCGGCTGGCGCTGGCGTGGCAGGTGTGGCTGCGACAGGCTCAGCCACCGTGGGCGCCGCCTGGGAAGCGCTGGCTGAGCTTGTCGAAGCCAGCGCAGGCGCCGCCGACGGCTTGAGGTCCGGTCGGCGCTCGTAGACGAAGTTGATCACGTGGCGCAGGGTCGGATAGTCGCGCAGTTTCAGGTTCTCAATCCGCTCGATGCCGAACGCCTCGCGGATTGCGGCGAACGTCTCCGCCTGCTTGACCGTGTCCACCCCCAGGTCCGCTTCCAGGTCGAGGTCGAGGTCGAGCATCTCCGGCGGGTAGCCGGTCTTCTCGGCGACGACTTCGAGGACTTTGGCTGCAACTGGATCAACCGCTGGCGCAGGTGGCGCGGCGACCGCTGGCGCGGGCGCTGGCGCGGGCGGCGCGGCGACTGCCGGTGCAGCGGTTGGGGCAGGCGGCGCAGCGACCGCTGGCGCAGCGGAGGGTTTGAGTTCCGGCTTCTGCTTATAGACGAAGCCAACCACGTCGCGCAGGGTCGGGAAGTCGCGCAAGCGCAGATTCTCGATCTGCGGGATGCCAAACGCCTCGCGCACCGCCACGAACGTCTCCGCCTGCTTGACTGTATCCACCCCCAGGTCCGCCTCCAGATCGAGGTCGAGGTCGAGCATCTCCGGCGGGTAACCGGTCTTCTCGGCGACGATCTGGAGCACCTTCGCCGTGACGCCATCCATTTCGGGCGCAGGCGCGACCGGCGCGACCGGCGCGGGTGCGACCGGCGCGGGTGCAGGGGCTGGCGCAGGCGGCGGTGGTGCAGCAACCGATGCAGGCGGCGGTGTGGCGGCGACCGGCGCGGGTGCAGGGGCTGGCGCAGGCGGCGCTGCCTCTACAGCCTTGCCGTTGGTTGGCGCAGGTGCAACCGGCGCGGGCGGCGCAACCGGCGCGGGCGGCGGCGCAACTGGTATCGGTTGCGGCGCAGGCGCGTACTGGATCGCCGCTGGCGCGAACGACACCCCATCGCCAGGCGCAGCAGCGCGCATGGTCGGACCGGTGCCAGGGATCCAGGTGCTCGGCGCGGGACGGCGAGCTGGCGCACCCTGCGCCTTGATGCGCAGCACGCGCTTGACCACTTCAGTTTCGGCATGGTCGTACCCGCTCACCTGATCGAGCCAGTAATCGTAGCGGGCGCGATTCTCGATGCGATCCACGCTGCCAGGGATGCGGCGCAGCAGGGTCATCGCAATCTGCGAACCGAAGCCAGCCGCCAGGTGCAGCGCATACTGCACCGGGTAGCGTCCGCCGCGGCTCAGGTTGAGCGTGCCGAGTTCGGGATCGACCTCCTTGTAGTTTGGAACCGGCGGCACAATGCCATGTTCGAGAATCTTGACCGCAATCACATCCTCAATACCGACTCCCATTGGGTGTCCGGTGAATCCCTTGGTGTTGGCGACAATCACCTGGTTGGCGGCTTCGCCGAAGGTCTTGCGCAGCG
>JAUQOW010000030.1 GCA_030550675.1 Chloroflexota bacterium | reverse complement strand
GATGGCGGGTGTAGGAGAACTGAGAACTGAGAACTGAGAACTGAGAACCGAGAACTGAGAACTGAGAACTGAGAACTGAGAACTGAGAACTGAGGACTGACAATGAATATTCTGTTCATCTCCGCATACGTTCCGTCCCCGATTCGGGTGCGACCATACGGATTCATTCGGGCGCTGGCGCGACGGGGCCATCGGATCACGCTGGTCTGCGGCGCGAATGCGGATGATGGTCCGGCGCTCGATGCACTGCGCGACGTATGCGCGCGGATCGTCACCGTCTACGTAAGCAAAACCGAGATGCTTCGGAATGCACTGCGCGCGCTTCCCGGCGACCTGCCGCTCCAGGCGGCGCTCAGTTTCGGGCAGCGCCTGCTTGAGGCGGTGCGCGCCGAAGATCGCAGCAGACGGTATGATGTCGCACACATCGAGCATTTGCGGGCATCAGCCCTCGGCTATGCGCTCATGCGCATCCCTGCGGTGCTCGACTCGGTAGACAGCATCAGTCTGTTGTTTGAACGCGCACTCCGCGGCAGTCCATCGCTCAAAAGCCGCGCCCTCGCACTGCTCGACCTGGCGCGCACGCGCGCCTACGAAGCGCGGTACACGCATCATTTTGAGCAAGTCATCGTATCGTCGCCGGAGGACGCCTGGGCATTGCGCACTCTGCGCCGCCACTACCATTCCTCGGTGCAAGACGAACCGCCGCGCCGCTTCACCGACGCCGACGACCGTGATGAGCAGGACGCGATAACCGTTGTGCCTAACGGCGTTGATCTGGACTACTTCGCTCCCCAGCCGATCGCCCGTGAGCGCGCCACGATCGTTTTCAGCGGCAAGATGAGCTACCACGCGAATGAAGCAGCGGCGCTTTACTTGGTGCGTGACATTATGCCGCTGGTCTGGACGCGCCGCCCCGAGACGCGGGTGGTGATCGCCGGGAGCGCGCCGCCGCCGTCGGTGCGTGCGCTGGCAGCCGACCGGCGCGTGACGGTCACTGGCTACCTGGACGATCTGCGCCCGGCGATTGCCAGTGCCACAGTGGCTGTCGCCCCGCTGCGCTACGGCGTCGGCATTCAGAACAAAGTGCTCGAAGCCATGGCGCTGGCGACGCCGGTCGTCGCGGCGCGGCAGGCGTCGCGCGCGTTGCACGCAGTGGAAGGGCGTGATCTGCTGCTGGCGGAACAGCCGCACGAGTATGCCGACGCCATCCTCAGCCTGATGGATGACCCGCAGCGCGCCGCCGCCATTGGCGCTGCCGGACGACGGTATGTTGAACGGCATCACACGTGGGACGCCGCCGCCGAACGACTGGAATGCGTCTACGGCGCCGCTGTCGACACCGCGCCGCACAACGACGCTGCAGCGCCTGCGCAGTTGTGGAGTGTACGGCAGCGCGCGGATTTGTGCGGATCGAGATAGATGTGGGATCGGTCCTTTCTAAAGAGCGATCACCCAAAACCTGGATAATTACCTGGACCTTAAGGCGGCTGGCGTTGGCTTCGACAGGCTCAGCCAACGCCAATCTCAAGATGGTCAACCTATGCGAGATTGTTCAGCGTCGGGCTGCAAGTGACGGTTGCTGTCACAACCTCCTGGTATGCTGCTGATGAGTCTGGCATCAGATTATCAAGGAGGGTGTGACAATGGCGACCAATAATCGCGCTGCGACGCTGAAACGCCGACTGACGCAGACGCTGGTGATCGCGCCCGAAGGCCCCATTATCGCCATACTGCTCGTCATTAATGCCATTGCCCCATCGATCTGGATCGGAGCGGGAGTCATGCTGCTGGTCGTGACCTTCATCAGCCGTGTTGCGGCGCTCTACCTGACCAGCAGCGCACTCATTCAGGCGCGCTGGGAGACTGCCGATGCGCTGGCAATGGTAGCATCCGCGCTGCACCCCTGGTCGCCGGATGCGCTGGCGCTGCGCGGCGCCATTGCGCTGGCGCGCGGCGATAGCGCGACGGCGGCGCGTCTGTTGCAGCGCGCGCAGCAACTGGCGCCGGATCGTTCGTCAATCGCCGCTGCGCTGAGCGGCGCGTTGCTCGAGCAGGGAGATGCGCATGCAGCAGCTATCGCCGCACATCGGGCGCTGGAGCTGGACCCAGAGAGCGCTGCGGCGCGTCTCTACTTGGCGCAGGCGCTGGCTGCCGCCGGAGCGCGCGCTGAACTGATCGAGGACCAACTGCGCACAGGACTGGCGCACCAACCGGAACCGGACGCGGAGGTGTCGCTGCGTTGCGCGCTGGCGCACCATCTGGCTCAGGAGGGACGACTGGCGGAAGCGATGCTGGCGCTCAGCGCGGCGCGCGCGGCGCTGCCCCGTTGCAGCGCCGCACAGCGCGCGATTATTAGCCAGCGCATCGCGGAGATTGATCGAGCAATTCGTGCAGAGCGCGAAGATTACGCCGCCTGACCGCTATGCGCCCGCGACTGGTCATTTACGCTTTCAACGCATCATCACCGTCGCTGTGGCGCACCGCTGCCTGACCATCGTGCTCGCGCGACGGTTCATCGAACTCGTCGTGTCGCCTGACTGGAGCGGCGCTATTGCGCTTTGCGCGTTCGAGACCGTCCATAAAGATTTTGATGGTGTCCACCGGCAGCGGGAAGATAATCGTGCTATTCTTCTCGACCGCAATTTCAGTCAGCGTTTGAAGATAGCGCAACTGAAGCGTCACCGGCTCGCTGGCGATCACGCTGGCTGCCTCGGCGAGCATGCGCGATGCAGCCAACTCGCCATCAGCGTGGATGATTTTGGCGCGCTTCTCACGTTCGGCTTCCGCCTGCTTCGCCATCGCGCGCTGCATACCCTGCGGCAACTCGACATCCTTCACTTCGACAATCGTGACCTTGACGCCCCACGGTTCGGTCTGCTCATCAATGATGCGCTGCAACCGCTCGTTGATCGACTCACGACGCGCCAGCAGTTCATCAAGTTCGACCTGCCCGACCACGCTGCGCAGCGTGGTCTGCGCGATCTGCATCGTCGCCCGGATGTAATCCATCACCTTCACAATCGCCTTTTCCGGGTCAACCACCATGAAGTAGAGCACCGCATTGACCTTGATCGTCACGTTGTCGAGCGTAATGACCTCCTGCGGCGGCACGTCCATGGTGATGACGCGCTGGTCGACGCGCACCATACGCTCGATGATCGGGATCAGGAAGAACAAGCCCGGTCCGCGCGCACCGACCAGTCGCCCCAGGCGAAAGACGACGCCGCGCTCATATTCCGGCACGATCTTGATAGCGGAAAAACCGATCATCAGAATGGCGAACAGCAGAACGCCAAGACACAAAAATACCGCTCCAGAACCCATGACATACTCCTTTGCTTAAGCGACGCGCCCTTCCGAAGGCGGTTGCGCTTCGCGCGTCGTCGGTTCCTCGCTTTCGAGCGGTCGCACGATCAATTGCAGATTATGCACTGCGACCACGCGCACCCAATCGCCCACCTCTACCGGATCGGTCTCGCTGATAGCCTGCCAGAGCGCACCCTCGACGAACACCATGCCGCGCGGGTCCAGTCGCCGCCGCACCTGCGCCAGCCGCCCGACGAGCGCTTCCGTTCCGATGGCTGCCGGTCGCTTGCGGCTGCGAAGGGCAAGCGCCAATCCCAGCGCGGCGGTTGCCGCGATCCCGCCGATCACGATCAACAATGCCCACCAGGCGACGCTGGCGCCAGGCGCCTGTGTCGCGTCGATCAGGTTGCTTCCACCAATGCCCAGCATAACCAGCCCTGTGATCATCAAACCGCCATGGGTCGGCGCCACGAATTCGGCGCCGATCAGCACCAGACCAAGGATGACCAGTGTCATTGCCCACCACACCACGGGAAGCGCCAGAAATCCGGCAGCAGCGCCAAGCAACAGCAAGAAGCCCGCCCCAGCAAACAATCCGACCCCCGGCGTGTTCAACTCAAGATAGATCGCCATCGATCCCAGCACCAGCAGCGCAAACGCAACCGTCGGATCGGCAAGCGCCAGCCGCAGGCTCTCGAACAGAGTCGGCTCAATGAGCGTCGGCGTGCGCCCAATTGACGAAATGCGCACCGTTCTCCCATCATCAAGCGTCACGATCCGTCCATCGATCAGCGTCAGCAATTCGCGCAGATCGGCAGCCACCAGATCGATGGCTGGCGGATCCAGACTGATCGCCTGCTGATTGTTGAGGATCACCCCCTCACGAACCGCACGGTCGATCCATTCGGCGTTCCGACCGCGCGTTTCGTTCCACTTTCGCATTTGCGCGCTGACATTATCAAGAAGGAGGTCGCGCGTTTGCTGGCTGAGGGTTTCGTCCACCTGCGCCAGGGGAAAGGGACTGCCGAAGCTGGTATCAGGCGACAGGGCGCTGATGTGCGCTGAGGTGACGAAGAGCGCGCCCGCAGGACCAGCCTGCGTCCCGCGAGGAGTGATGAAGACCACAACGGGCACGCGCGCCTGCGCGATTTCCGCCGCAAAAATGCGCACCTCACGGAGCACGCCGCCAGTGCTGCTATACGAGATAATCAAAGCATCGGCGCTTGACGCTTCCGCGATCTGCATCGCTCGCCGCAGATAATCGATCGTCGGCGCGGTCACAATGCCGCTGACTTCGACCATATACAGCGGACCGCCGCTCTGCTGCGATCGCGCGCTTCCCGCTGGATAGAGGAGAAGAAGCAGCACGATTGCAAGCGCCGCAATCAGCATACCGCTGCGCCGATGAGAAGATCGGTGTGCTGCAGGCATCGTGGTGCGCCTCGTTTCCAGGCTGACAGTGCATACACGGGACCCATGCACATGATACAGCGATCTATGATCGGATGCCAGTAGCGCAAGGATCACGAGGCGCGTTCGACGATGCGTTTGACTCGACGCTCAAAATCGGAACGCACCAGCATCACTTTACGATTGCATGTCAGGCAACGGATGCCGATCTCTGCGCCAATTCGCACAACCTGCCATGTATCCCCGCCGCAAGGATGGGGCTTGCGCATTTGAACAATATCGCCAACGCGAATATCGAGCGGCGGCTTTGGCATACCTCTCATCCTGCGAGGTCAGCGTCGCCGGGCGTCTCACGCGCACGTTCCCATAGCGCCAGTTTCTCGTCGACGCTCAAGGTGCGAAGATCGCGCCCGGCGAGCAGCGCTTCAAGCCGCGCGAAACGGCGCCGGAAACGCGCCACCGCCGCGCGCAGCGCGCTTTCCGCATCGACATTGAGCCGCCAACCCAGTCGGGCAATCGCCAGCAACACATCGCCCAGTTCGGCTTCCGCCTGCGCCAGGTCGGTTGCAGCGCGCAGTTCAGCGAGTTCTTCCGCCAGCGCTTCCCAGGCATGATCCATGTCTGGCGCATCGAATCCCGCTCTGGCTGCTTTTGATGTCACCTTTTGCGCAGCCGCCAGCGCGGGCAACGATGTCGGAATGCCGTCGAGCGCGCTCTGGCGCGACACCCCTCTGCCGGAACGCTCGGCATGTTTGATCGCGTCCCAGTTGCGCAACACCTCATCGCTCGCGCTCACATTCGCCCCGCCAAACACGTGGGGATGGCGACGGATCAGTTTGCTGGCAACCGCGCTGAACACGTCGCCAGCGTCGAAGCGTTCCGCCTGACGCGCCATTTCGCTCTGCATCAGCACATTGAGCAGCAGATCGCCCAATTCTTCGACCAGCGCCTCATCGTCGCCGCTATCGAGCGCTTCCAATGCCTCGTGCGCCTCTTCGAGCAACGCCGTTCGCAATGATTGCGGCGTCTGCTCGCGATCCCACGGGCACCCGCCCGGACCGAGCAACCGCGCAACGACGTATGCCGCGCCCTCCGGTCCGCGCAGGTCGGCGAGCGGCGTCAGTGGCGGAACAAACAGACTCGTCAGATGGTCAAAGTCGCTGCGATGGTCGAGCGCGTGGAGCGGCAGTTCGACTGCAAACTCCGCGCCAGCGACCCCGGCGGCGCGCACCAGCGTCACCAGATGGTCGGCAGGGTAGCGTTCCATCAGCGACAGTTTGACGTGCGACGCGACGGATCGATGGTAGACCTGACAGATCAGCGCCGGGCGCGTCGGCGTCAGCGGGAACGGCAGCAACGGCGGCGTATAGGCGAAGCCATGGAGCGACGCCCACGACGGCGCATCATCAGGCGCCGCCGGATCAGCGACTGCCAGATCGAGCGCATCGAGCAGTTGCAGCCCGTGTTCGAGCGGATCGACGCCAAGCAACGCACAGACCGGCTGGACGAAACTGACGCCGGAGACGATTCGCACCGGAATGCCCTGCGCGCGCGCGCGGCGGAGCACATGGCGCGATGTGGCTTCCGCCGTCAGCGGATCGCCAGGCGTCGCATACACCACTGGCTCGCCGCCGCGCGCGCGCGCGATCAACTCATCGGCGATCCGCTCATACACCTCGTCGAAGCGCTCCGCCCGCTCATACAGGTCGTCAAAGGCGCGAATGACGATCGACGGCGGCAGCGCAGCGACGGTCGGATGCACGGCGGTGCGCAGATAAAGAACGCGCGTTGTGGAAATGACATCCCACGCCGCGCGCGTGATCATGCCCGGATCGCCGGGACCAAGACCCACCATCGTGATCATGGCGTCGGAGTCGGCAACGGCGCAATCGTCGGCAACGGTTCGGGCGTCGGCGTCGGGAAGACCGGTTCGACCAGACGCTGTTCCTGGATCGCTTTCTGCTTTTCGCTCTGCAACAGACGTTCGAACGCCGTCTGCTGCTCAAAAGGAAGTTCCTGCGCCACGCGCTGCTCGATGATTGCTGGCGCTTCCGCCGGATCGAGCGCCGGCGCCTGCCCGCGCGAGACCAGACGGATCACGTGCCAGCCGAACTGCGTCTGCACCGGCGTCTTTGTCGTTTCGCCCGGCTGCAAATCCTCGAACATGGCTTTGTCAAATTCGGGAACGAACTGCCCGCGCTGGATATTCTCGTAGACGCCGCCGTTCTGCGCCGAACCGGGGTCCTGCGACAGTTCCTTCGCAAGATCGGCGAATGACTCGCCTTTGTTGAGACGCTCAATCACCTGCTTCGCCTCGTCCTCGGTCGCCACCAGGATATGCGCCACCGTCGCCACATCGACCATGCGCTGCGTATCCGCCATCACCTCTTCGGAGATGCGCTCGCGCACGTCCGCTGCGGAGACCAGCGTTTCACCAAGTTTCTGGCGCGCCAGGAAGTAGGTGACAAACAGACGAAACTCCGGCGACGCCTCGCCCGGCAGACCGAGTTGCTCCTGGATAGCCCGTTCGAGCGACATGCCGCTGCCCATCTGAATCTGCTGGCGGAAGCGTTCAATCTGTTCGTTCACCTCGGCGTCGCTGACGGTAATGCCGCGCTGCCGCGCCAGCCCAAGGGTCAACTGCTGATCGATGAATTGCGACACCAGTTCTCGTTCGATGTCGAGGCGTGACGGCAACGGGAAACCCATCGACGCCTGCTGCTGAAACCCTTTTTCAATGCGACTGATGCGCTGATCGAGGTCCTGGCGCGTGAGGATCACATTATCGACCCTGGCGACGGTTTGCGTTCCGGCGCCGCAGGCAGCAAGCGCCAGCGCGACCAATATTGCGACGATGGCATGTTTGAGGTTCACAAGAGGTCCTTTCACCAATGGTTGCCTTATGGACATACGCCCCGTCGTCGTTGCGATGGCGCAACGGGGCGCTGACGTTATGATTCATCGGCGTTCAACGAGAGCACCGCCATGAACGCTTCCTGCGGGATCTCGACGCTGCCGACCATTTTCATACGCTTTTTGCCTTCTTTCTGCTTTTCGAGCAGTTTGCGCTTGCGCGTCACATCGCCGCCATAACACTTGGCGAGCACGTCCTTGCGCAGCGCCCGAATGGTTTCGCGGGCGATCACCTTGCTGCCAATCGCCGCCTGAATCGGCACCTCGAACATCTGGCGCGGAATCAGTTTGCGCAGCCGTTCCACCAGCGCGCGCCCCTGCGCATAAGCGAAATCGCGGTGGACGATGAGCGACAGCGCATCAACCGGCTGACCGTTCACCAGAATATCGAGTTTCACCAGATCGGCGGGCTGATACCCGGCAAGGGTGTAGTCGAGCGACGCGTACCCCTGCGTGCGCGATTTGAGCTGATCGTAGAAATCGACCACGATCTCGGAGAGCGGGATTTTGTACTTCAGCGCCACGCGCTGCGGATCGAGATGTTCCATGCTCTCAAAGACGCCGCGCTTGCCGGTGACCAGGTCCATGATCGAGCCGATGTAGCGCGTCGGCGTGATGATCGTGATCAGCATGATCGGCTCTTCGATCGCCTCGATCCGTCCCGCGTCCGGCATATCCGCCGGGTTGTCGACGGTGATCACATCGCCGTTTGAGAGCAGCACCTGATACTCGACGCTTGGCGCGGTGATCAGGAGGTCAAGACCGTATTCGCGCTCAAGACGTTCGCGCACGATTTCCATATGGAGCAGCCCCAGAAAGCCGCAGCGGAAGCCAAAACCGAGCGCCGCCGATTTTTCAGGGACGAACGACAGCGCCGCATCGTTGAGTTTCAACTTCTCAAGCGCGTCGCGCAGGTCGGTGTAGGCGTTCGTATCGACCGGATAGAGACCGGCGAAAACCATCGGCTTGGCGGGTCGGTAGCCAGGCAGCGCAATCTCGGCTGGCGCGTCGGCAAGCGTGATGGTATCGCCCACCTGACACTCGCCGATCTGCTTGAGACCGGTGGCGACATACCCGACCTCGCCGGTGTCAAGGACGTCAAGCGGCGTCATCTGCGGACGGAACGTTCCCACTTCGAGGGCTTCCGCCTGAGCGCCGGTGCCGAGCATGCGCAATCGCGCACCGAGCGGAAGAGTCCCATCCACAATGCGCACGTAGGCAATGACACCCTTATACGGGTCGTAGTGGCTGTCGAAGATCAATGCGCGCAGCGGTCGGTCGTGCTGGCCATGCGGCGGCGGAATGCGCTTGACAATCGCTTCCAGCAATTCCTCAATCCCAATCCCCAGTTTGGCGGAGACGCGCAGCACATCCTCGGCGGGCAGACCGAGCACCTGCTCAATCTCCATCGCCACGTGATCCGGGTCGGCGCCGGGGAGGTCGATCTTGTTGATCACCGGAATGATGGTCAGATCATTCTCCAGCGCCAGATAGACGTTCGCCAGCGTTTGCGCCTCGATGCCCTGCGATGCGTCGACCACCAGAATGGCGCCTTCGCCAGCGGCGAGCGCGCGCCCGACTTCAAACCCGAAATCGACGTGACCTGGAGTGTCGATCAGGTTGAACTGATACGTCTGACCGTCGCGCGCCGTGTAGTACATACGCACGGCTTTGCTCTTGATCGTGATGCCGCGTTCGCGCTCGAGATCCATCGCGTCGAGCACCTGTTCGCGGCGTTCACGATCACTGATCGTCCCTGTCATTTCGAGCAGACGGTCGGACAGGGTCGTTTTTCCATGGTCAATATGGGCAATGATCGAGAAATTTCGAATATGCTGCTGATCGGCCATGCTGAACTTTCCCGAAACGCTGCGCTGCCGCTCTAACGGAATGGAAGTATAGCAGATGCTGTGCTGTGTCGCAACGAAAGTTGACAGGCGCCGCCATCATCGGGATAATCGATGCTGATGCGTATTCGGACTCTCAGTGCGCCCTTCGGCGAGGAAACGACGCTGCTGCTGGCGACGTTGCGCAACGGCGCGCTGCGGCGAACGCTGGCGCTCTTCGCCCTGCTGCTGACGCTGGCGGCGCAACCGCCGCTGCATTACGCCATTGACGTGGGGCGTGAGGATGGCGTCGGCAGCGACCTGCCGCTGGTGCACGGGATGTTCCCCGTCGAGGAGGCGCCCTCTGGTCCGTTTCGCTGGACGACCGACCGCGCTATCGTGCGGCTTCCGGGCGTCGGGCAGCGTCCGTTGGCATTGACCATCCGCGTGCTGGGGGTGAACGACGAAGTGGCGACCCGCGGCGCGCGCGAACTGGAACTGTGGTCATCCGGGCAGCGCCTGGCATTCCTGCCGGTGCGTCAATCCGGCGCGATCTACCGTCTGCTCATCCCGCCCCCTGCCGATCTGTCCGGCGATCACCAGCTCGAAATCCGCAGCGCCACCATCACCCCTACCGGTGATCGGCGCGCGGTTGGCACGCCACTGACCACTGTAACGCTTGCTGCGCGGGCAGGACCGGCGCTGCCGCCGTGGCGTTCGACGTTTCTCTGGATCGGCGCCGCGCTTGTGCTGTGGATGACGCTGCGACGGGCAGGGTTCGGGCAGGATGTCGCTCAGGCGATCATGATCCCGCTGATGGCGCTGGCTGCCATTGGCGCCTGGCTCGATCCGCCGCGTTTCGCTTTCGGCGCCCTCCCCGCTCTCGTCGCTCTGATAATCGGATGGGCGCTGGTGATGATGCTCTGCGCCGCGCCGGAGACGTTGCGGTTCTCCGGGCTGGCGCTGGCGGCGATCACGACGGCGTTGTGGTTGTTTGATTGGCGCGGACCCGCGCTGGACCTTGGGCGGGCAAGCGTTCATTTGCGCGCCATCATTGGACTGACAGCGCTGGCGTGCCTGGCTGCCGCTGCGATTCGCCCGGCGCTGGCGAGCGTCGCAGCGCGTCTGGGCATCGGGGTTCCGACAGTACACTGGCGCTGGCTGCTACTGCTTGTCGTGGTCGTGTTTGCGACGCGCTACGGCGGGAAGATTTATCCCGACTCCATGCCTGGCGATATCGGGTTTCACGCCAATCGCTTCGCCGATGTCGCGTTCGGCAGGGCGCTGCTGGTGTCGCGCAATCGCGGCGTCGATTTCCCCTACCCACCCGCTTTCTACGTCCTTCTGGCGCCATTGACGCTGCTCGACATTGATCGGCGCGCGTTGCTGCACCTCGGCGCGGCATTGCTCGACGCCTTCAGTCCGCTCCTGGTCTACGCGCTGGCGGCGGCGCTGGAGCGGCGCGGGTCTTTGCGCCGCACGCCTGACCGCTCGTTCCCGCTGCCGCTGGTCGCAGCGGCGCTCTACGGGCTGGCGCCAGCCGGGTATCTGACAACGTGGTGGAACTTCAGCACCCACATCTTTACCCAGTTTGCGCATTTGTCGCTGATTACAATCCTAATCGCGGCGTGGCAGCCGCTTCAGCATGGCTTGAACGGGTTGACGCAAAGACGCAACGGCGTGAAGTCTCTTAGCCAACACGTCGCACCTTTGCGTCTTCGCGTCTCTGCGTCAACTGTTCTGGAAAATCCTGCAAGCGCCGCCTCAGGAGACGCGCCATCGACACATTCCCCACCCGTCCGTCCGGCATGGCGCACCGCCTTGTTTGCCGTGCTGGTCGTGGCGCAACTCCTGGTGTACCTGGGACACTTTGGCTTCTGGATGAACATGTCGCTGCTGGGAGGCTTCGGTCTTGCGACGCTCACCGTTCTGGCGCTGTGTCGTCGACGCGGCGCAATCCAGGCGCTCATATTCTACGGCGCTGCTTTCGTGATAGCGCAGGTTGTCGCTGTGCTCTTCTTTTACAGCGCTTACGCCGGCATGTTTGCGCAACAACTGGCGGCAACGACGACCGGCGGGCTGACCGGGCTGGCGGGGCGTGAGCCAGCACCGTTCGAGACGCTGTGGCGCACGCTGTGGGACGCGGGATTCCGACAGCACTACGGCTTCTTTCCGCTGGCGCTGCTTCCGGCGGGCGTCGCCTGGCTGATGGACGGCGCAGCGGCGAAGCCAGGCTGCGATCGCGCGCCCGCGATCATTCTGGCAGCGGGAACGATCGTCGTCGCCTGTGGATTTGCAGTGTTGCCATTCCTCAGCGGATCGACCCTCTCGACGCGCTGGTTGATGTTCTCCGCCTGGCTGGTCGCGGTCGGCGCAGCGGCTGGCGCAGCGGCGCTCTGGCGACGGGGATGGGCAGGACGCATCACCACGCTGTTTGCTGGCGGATACGTCTTCTGGGTGACCGCCGCCACATGGCTGGCGGCGCTCCTGTGGCGCGTGCGCCCGCCGGAGCCGTTTTAGCGCGCGTCTCGTAGCACGATCAAAAGAATGCGACCCTGGCTCTTATGGGACACGGATGTACACGGATGCGGACGGATTGAGACGGATTCGTGCGGATGAGCGCTGTTCTCGCCATTCATGAACCGCGTACCTCCTGTCGTGCGCGCCTCTGGCGTTGGCTTCGACAGGCGCAGCCAACGCCAGGCGCATATTTGGCATCTTTTATGCGCAAATGTGAAGAAAAATGCGCGACAGCGGACCTGCTGCGCCTTGGTGAGATCGAGAAAACGCCAGCGTCAGAACCAGATCGATAAAGTAATGGTATACTGAAATAACAAAACTCCGCCCGCTTTTCTGAACGCCGGAACGATCAGCAGCGACAAAGGGGACGCGCATGAAAAGGATTGTGAGCATCAGTCTCGGTTCGGCACGACGTGATTATCAGTTCGTTGCCACCGTCCTGGGGCAACAGATCGAAGTGCGGCGCATCGGCACAAACGGCGATACGGCGCTGGCTGCGTCGCTGGTGCGCGACTTTGACGGCAAAGTGGACGCCATTGGGCTGGGAGGGTTGACGCCGGTGTTCCATGTCGGCGTGGCGCGTTACCCGCATCACGAGGCGCTCACAATTGCGCACCAGGCGCGCCGCACGCCGGTCGTCGCCGGCAACCTGATCAAACAGACCCTCGACCGCTGGTGTGTGCAGCAGGCAAATCAGGCGCAGCGCGGCATGTTCAACTACCGCCGCATTCTGGTCACGAGCGGCGTTGACCGTTACGCGCTGGCGCAGGCGCTGGCGCAGTACGACGCAGAGTTGCGCTTTGCTGATCCGGTTGTTCATAGCGGATTGCCGTTTTTGCCGATGCCGCGTTCCATTCCGCAGCTCGACATGTATGCTGCGACCGTCCTGCCCATTGCGGCGCTCCTGCCGTACCGCGTGCTGCATCCGGTGGCGCTGGGAAGCGAAGGGCACGATGCGCGCGCCGAGAAACACTTCGCCTGGGCGGACGTGATCGCTGGCGATTTCGCCTACATCCGGCGCTTTGCCCCGCGCGACCTGAAGAACAAGGTGATCGTCACCGATGATCCCTCGCCTGAAGAGATTGAAGACCTGCGCGCGCGCGGCGTGCGCACGCTTGTCACCCTCTCGCCGCGTCTGGAAGGCGCCGACGCAGCGCGCCGCCCCTTCGTCTCCGCCGACGTGCTGGAGGCGATTGTCGTGGCGATCCTGGAGTCGGGTCCGACGCCGACCGAGGGCGACATCATCAATTTCATCGATGAGGCGAATTGGGGACCGGAGGTGATCACGTTGAGCGACGAGGCGGAGAAGCCGCGCTTCGCGTTTGTGATCCATCCGCTGTCGCCGAAGTATATCGCCAAGCATCCGCGCTTCCGCTTTACGCGCTACCTGCCGGAGCGCCTGGTCGAACGGGCGGCGGCGCATTTCCCGCCGATGTACATCTCAAAGATTCGCGGCATCCGCTCGAAAGCGACCGGCGAGGAGATCGAGGGGCTGCTGTTTACCCTGGGAGCGACGCCGCGCGAGTTGATGCGCCGCGATACATCGTTTACGTACCGTCGCCTGATCAAATGCGCCCGTATGGCGGAACGGATGGGCGCGAAAATCATGGGGCTTGGCGCGTTCACCTCGGTGGTCGGCGATGCGGGCATTACCGTGGCGCAAAAGAGCGAGATCGGCATTACCTCGGGCAACTCGCTGACCGTGGCGGCGACGCTTGAAGCCGCCAAGCAGGCGGTCATCAAGATGGGGGCGACCGACCTGACGCGCGGCAAGGCGATGGTTGTCGGCGCCACCGGTTCGATCGGCTCGGTCTGCGCTCGCCTGCTGGCGCAGGCGATTGGCGATGTGGTGCTGGTTGCGCCGCGAGTTGAACGTTTGCTGGCGCTCAAGAAGCAGATCGAGGCGGAAACGCCTGGCGCACGGGTCACAGCGGCGACCAGCGCCGATGCATATCTGGCGGAATGTGATCTGATTGTCACTACTACTTCAGCCCTGAGCGGACGGGTGATCAATGTCGATAAACTCAAGCCCGGCGCTGTCGTGTGCGATGTGGCGCGCCCGCCCGATGTCAGGAAAGAGGACGCCGCCCGCCGCCCCGATGTGCTGGTGATCGAGTCAGGCGAAATCCTGCTGCCCGGTGAACCCGATTTTGGCTTCGACATCGGATTGCCGCCAGGCACGGCATACGCCTGTCTCGCTGAGACGGCGCTGCTGACAATGGAGCATATGTACGGCGATTACACCCTTGGACGGAATATCGAAATCGAGAAGGTCAAGGAGATGTATCGCCTGATGAAGAAGCACGGGCTTCAGCTTGCCGGTCTGCGCTCGTTTGATGAGTACGTCACCGACGAGATGATTGCAGAGAAACGGCGCCTGGCGGACGAGCGGCGGCGTCAGCTGGGGATGCCGGTCGCCGCAACGACGTGAGCCATGCCGCTGCCGCCCGCCGTTGAAGCCGAAATTACCGCGCTCGCGGCGCGTTACGGCGCGCCGCGCCGCATAACCGCAACGCTCGACGGCAACCCTGTCGATCCGCTCACGAAATCCGACCGCTACGGCGAGGTGTGCATGGTGGTGCGGCGGCGCGACGGGCGATTGCTTACGGCGATCAAAACGTTCTATCCCGCCGGATGCTTCCGGTTGCTGACCGGCGGCGTGGCGCACGGCGAGACGATCAAAGCGGCGCTGCACCGCGAGGTCGAGGAGGAAACCGGACTGCAAACTGTCGTCCGGCGTTTCCTGGCGGTCGTCGAGTATCACCCATATGCGTTCGCCACCTTTGCGTTCCTGCTTGATGAATGCGGCGGCGAACTCGGATCGCGCGACCCGCACGAGCGGCTGGGCGCGTTCCGTGAGATCGACGTGAGCGAGTTGCCAGCGCTGGCGGCGACGCTGGAAGCGGCGCCGGACCGGTGGGATGCCGAGATTTGCGGCAACTGGCGCGACTGGGGACGTTTTCGCGCCATTGTTCACCGGGTGGTGTATGAGGTCCTGACCGATAGCGCAACCGCTGGCGCGCCCGGATAAGCGATGCGGACGCCGCAGGCGCCGGCTGAGCCGGGCGAAGCCAGCGCCTGCCAGTACGTCGTTGCCGTTGAAGACGCTGCATCGTCGATGATCGGCTGAGTTTCTCGAAGCCAGCGCCTGACGGTTCTATGAAAACTTCTCTCCATCTCACGACACATATCGCCTGGCTGCGCCGCGTGGCATTGAGCCTGATGGCTGCGCTTGCGGCTGGCCTGCTTGTGTTCGTCGCGGCGCGCGGCGTTTCCGGGGCGCTAATCTTCATCGAGCATCAGGAATTGCTCCGGTCGGCGGCGGCGGCGTTGCGCAACGGCATTGAGGGACTGCCGACCGCTGACCTGCGCGCGGCGCGATTGCGCGCGGAGCAGAGCGCAGCCATGCACACGCAGATCGGGTTGCTGCTGGCGTTCATCGCTGCGGCGATCACGGCGGCCGGCAGCTACCTGTGGCTTGAACAGCGCGCAGCGCAAAATGCCTGATAGTCGTTCTGCCATTAAGACGCAACGGCGCAAAGGCGCGAAGATTACATATGTATGTCCTATGCACCTCTCCATACCGCCAGGCGTCTGCGCTATGACAACATATACGGACACACAACCTGGACATCGCCAGGGGGTGAGACGCGCAGCATCGCTGGCGTCCCGGATGCGCTCGCCGCTATCGCCGGGCTGGAGCGCGGCTTCGATGCCGATGCCGTCGGACTCGGTCTCCATGCTCTGATCCTGACGCTCTATGCGCGGCAAGGCTATCCATCGGACGCCGTGCGCGGCGCCGTGATCCAGGCGGCTGAGACGTTGCGCGGCGTCATCCACCCGCGCCATACGCCTATCCTCGATCAGGCGCTCGCCATCGCCGACCGCGCCCTGTTGACCGGCGACGACGCCATACCGCCGTTGATCGCCTTCACAACCGAGACTGTGGCGCGCCTTGATCGCGCTGCTGAACGGTGCGGACGGCGCGCCGCCGCGTTGCTCGACGAGCGCGACTGCCCGTTGATCATCGGTTCTGGCGCAGCGCTGCACTGGATGGTGCAGACCGCCGCTGACCAGGGCGTCGTGCTGCATATCGCCGACGCGAACCGACAGGACGAAGCGACCGTCTGCATCGTCGCTGGCGCATGCGCGCTGATGAATGGCGATATGGCGAACGTGCATCCCGCAGAGGTCGAAATAGTCGCCGCCGCACGCCGGAGAGGAACGCCGGTCTACGCTCTGGCGCCCGATGGACCGACCGCCGCAACGCCGATGGGATCGCGCATTCCAGCACATCTCATCAGCGCTATCGTCACCGACCGCGGCGTGTATCGCCCGGAACGAATCACTGCATATGACGTCGTGAATCTTCCTTGACACACCGCTGCCGCCGTGGTATCATTGTACTTCGCAATTTGCGAACGCCGGAGCGGACGAAGGAGGAACTCACCGGCATTCAATGCGTTATCCAGACGCATCTCCAGAAGATCAGACCCATCACACGCACGAACACCACCCACGGTTTCTGCCAGCAAGGGAGACGGCGCCGTGAGCGTGTGTTTGTGTTTTCGGTTTTCTACCGCCAGAACAACCTGTATCCGGCAATCAGGCGCCAGTGACTGCTGATCGTCAGCGTTGCGGCAGCGGTGCGTTTATCGTTGCCCGAACTCGATGCGATGGCGGTTTTCCTGGCGACTGACAAGCAAGAGCGAGGTGCCAATGCCCCCGTTGACTGAAAGTGTTGTGCTCCAACCGCTGATCGTGCCGAATGATATTGGCGCTGACACCCTGCATCGCGGCAAGATCGAGCGTTACTCGTTCGCACGCATCCCAAACGCGATTGAGTTGCCCAAACTGATTGAGACGCAACTGAGCAGCTTTGAATGGTTCCGCAAGGAAGGCTTGCGCGAACTTTTCGAAGAAATTTCGCCGATCACCGATTTTACCGGCAAAAATATGGAATTGCGCTTCCTCGATTATCACTTCGGGGAACCGCGCTATAACGAACATGAGTGCCGTGAACGGGGGATCACCTATTCGGCGCCGATTCGGGTGAATGTGCAGTTGCGCATCCTGAGCACCGGCGAATTGAAAGAGAGCGAGATTTTCCTGGGCGATTTTCCGTTGATGACGGAAAACGGCACATTCGTCATCAATGGCGCCGAGCGCGTGGTGGTTTCGCAATTGATTCGATCGCCGGGAGTCTATTTCAAGGAAGAGAAAGACCCCACCTCCGGGCGCAGCCTGCACTCGGCAAAGCTGATCCCCAGCCGCGGCGCCTGGCTGGAGTTTGAAACGAACAAACGCGATGTCATTTCGGTCAAGGTTGACCGCAAGCGCAAGATTCCGGTGACGATTCTGCTGCGCGCCATCCTGGGATGGAAGGCGAACCCGGACGGCAGCGGGCACTGGGCGCCGGACAGCGAACTCGATCAGCGCGGACGCGACGAAGATGTGATGGAATTGTTCGCGCATGTGGACACAGGCGAACATCAGTACATCAAGGCGACGCTCGACAAGGACCCGGCGCGGCATGCGAAGGAGGCGCTGCTGGAGCTGTATAAGCGCCTGCGCCCCGGCGATCCGCCGACGCTCGACAATGCGCGCAATCTGATCGAGGCGCTGCTCTTTAACCCGCGGCGCTACGATCTGTCGAAGGTCGGACGCTACAAACTGAATAAGAATCTCTGGGAGAAGGATACCCGCCCTGAAGTGCGCAGTCAGGCGCCCGACCTGAAGGTGCGCGTGCTGCTGCCCGACGACATCTTTAAGATCGTCGAGCGGATGATTCAACTGAACAACGACACCCCCGGTCTGCGCGCCGATGACATCGACCACCTCGGCAACCGCCGCGTGCGCACTGTCGGCGAGCTGATTCAGCAGCAGTTCCGCGTCGGTCTCCTGCGCATGGAGCGGGTCATCAAGGAGCGCATGTCGCTGCAGGACCCGGAGACCGCAACGCCTAACGCGCTGATCAATATTCGCCCGGTGGTGGCGGCGATGCGCGAGTTCTTCGGCGGGGCGCAACTCTCGCAGTTCATGGATCAGACCAACCCGCTGGCGGAGTTGACCCATAAGCGCCGCCTCTCCGCTCTCGGTCCCGGCGGTCTCAGCCGCGATCGCGCCGGGTTCGAGGTGCGCGACGTGCATCACTCGCACTACGGGCGGATTTGCCCGGTGGAGACGCCGGAAGGACCGAATATCGGTCTGATCGGCACGATGTCCACCTATGCGCGGGTCAATGAGATGGGCTTCCTGGAGACGCCGTATCGCAAGGTGTACCGCGAGATCCCGAACGCGAGCGAGTGGGAGCGCCAGGGGTTGCTGCTGCGCGATGTGCGCGACCTGCGCACCGGTGAGTTGATCGCAATGCGCGGCACGCGCGTTGATGCGGCTCTGGCGCGCCGCATCGCCGTTTCGTTGCTGCGCGGGCAAATCTTGCGCGAGGATATCGTCGATCCGAAGACCGGCGAGGTGATCGCCCGCGCCGGGCAGGAAGTGAACCGCGCGCTCGCGGAACGGATCGTCGAAACGCCGTTGAAGACGATCAAGATTCGTCCGGTGGTGTCGCAGGAGGTCGATTATCTCTCCGCCGATGAGGAAGATAAATTCGTCATCGTGCAGGCGAATGCGCCGCTCGACGAGCACAATCGCTTCCTGGAAGGCACAGTATCGGTGCGCCACGCCGGAGATTTTGACGATGTGCCGATTGAGCGCGTCGATTATATGGACGTGTCGCCCAAGCAGGTGGTGAGCGTTTCAACGGCGCTCATTCCCTTCCTGGAGCACGACGACGCCAACCGCGCGTTGATGGGGTCGAACATGCAGCGCCAGGCGGTGCCGCTCCTCCGCCCCGACGCGCCGATCGTCGGCACCGGCATGGAGTATGTGGCAGCGCGCGACAGCGGTCAGGTAGTGGTCGCCAAAGCCGATGGCGTGGTGCTCTCGGCGACCGGCGATGAGATCATCATTCTCGAAGACGACGGCAACGAACGCCACTATCGGCTGCGCAAGTTTATGCGCTCAAACCAGGACACCTGCATCAACCAGCGCCCCAGCGTCTCGCGCGGGCAGCGCGTCCGCAAGGGCGACATCATCGCCGACAGTTCCAGCACCGACAATGGCGAACTGGCGCTCGGGCAGAATGTGCTGGTGGCGTTCATGCCGTGGGAAGGCGGCAACTTCGAGGACGCCATCCTGGTCTCGGAGCGTCTGGTGCGCGAAGATATCTTTACCTCGATCCATATCGAGAAATATGAGGTTGAGGCGCGCGACACCAAACTCGGACCGGAGGAGATCACCCGCGATATTCCGAATGTCGGGCAGGACAGCCTGCGCAACCTCGATGATCGCGGCATCATCTACATCGGCGCCGAGGTGCAGCCGAACGATATTCTGGTCGGCAAAATTACGCCGAAAGGCGAAACCGACCTGACGGCGGAGGAGCGCCTGCTGCGCGCGATCTTCGGCGAGAAGGCGCGCGAGGTGAAGGACTCGTCGCTGCGCGTGCCAAACGGGGTGCGCGGCAAGGTGATCGATGTCAAGGTCTTCACCCGCGAGGACGACGTGGAGCTGCCGGTCGGCGTCAATCAGCGCGTCGATGTGCTGCTCTGCCAGAAGCGCAAGATTTCAGCCGGCGACAAGATGGCGGGACGCCACGGCAACAAGGGCGTCGTCAGCCGCATTCTGCCGATTGAGGATATGCCGTTCCTGCCGGATGGGACGCCGGTTGACATCATTCTGAACCCGATTGGCGTGCCCAGCCGCATGAATATCGGTCAGATTCTCGAAACGCACCTGGGGTGGGCGGCGGCGCGCCTCGGCTATCGCGTCGCCACGCCGGTGTTCGATGGCGCCACCGAAGCGGAGATCAAGGAATGGCTCAAACGCGCCGATCTGCCGCCCGATGGGAAGATTACGCTCTACGACGGGCGCACCGGTGAGCCGTTCGATCACCCGGTGACCGTCGGGTACATCTATATGATGAAACTGGCGCACCTGGTGGAGGACAAGATCCACGCGCGCTCCACCGGACCGTACAGCCTGGTGACGCAGCAACCGCTCGGCGGCAAGGCGCAGTTCGGCGGTCAGCGCTTCGGCGAGATGGAAGTCTGGGCGCTTGAGGCGTATGGCGCCGCTTACACGCTCCAGGAAATGCTCACCGTGAAGTCGGACGACGTGGTGGGGCGCGTGAAGACGTATGAGGCAATCGTGAAGGGCGAGCCGATCCAGGAAGCGGGCGTGCCGGAAAGCTTCAAGGTGCTGATCAAGGAACTGCAATCCCTCGGTCTGTCGGTTGAAGTTCTGAGCGCCGACGAGACGCCGGTGGAACTCACCGACGACGCAGATAGCGACCTGGCGGCGCTCGATGGCATTAATCTGTCGGGAATGGAGCGCGGTGAATTCTGAGCGTCTGTTGGACGAACCCTCCCGCAGGCGAGTCTGCGGGAGGGTTGGGCGTTGTCAGGACAGACGGATGATGTGGAGAAGCCAATGCTTGAAATTAACGACTTCAGCGCTATTCGGATCAGTCTCGCGTCGCCTGAGGATATTTTGAGCTGGTCGCACGGCGAGGTCACCAAGCCGGAGACGATCAACTATCGCACGCTCAAGCCGGAGCGCGACGGCTTGTTCTGCGAGCGCATCTTCGGTCCGACCAAGGACTGGGAGTGCTACTGCGGCAAGTATAAGCGCGTTCGCTACAAAGGCGTCGTGTGCGACAAGTGCGGCGTCGAAGTGACCCGCTCGAAGGTGCGGCGCGAGCGCATGGGACATATCACCCTGGCGTCGCCAGTATCGCATATCTGGTTCGTCAAAGGCACGCCGAGCCGCCTCGGTCTGCTGCTCGACATCTCGCCGCGCAATCTGGAGCGGGTGCTGTATTTCGCATCGTATATCATCGTTCACGTTGATGAGGAGTTGAAAGCGCAGGCGCGCGAGGCGTTGCAGGCGGAGTACCGCGAAAAGCGCGAGCGCATTCAGGCGGAAGCCGAAAGCAAGCAGATTGAACTTTCGACGCAACTGACGCAGGACCTGGGGGGCATGGAGAGCGCCCAACTCTCGACGCAGCGGCGCATTGAGGAGGAATATCGGCGACTGCGCGACGAGATCAGCGCCGAGGCGGAGCGCCTGCGCGCCGACCTTGAGGAAAAACAGGGCGAACCGGCGGAGGAGGATATTATTTTCCGCGGCACGGTGCTGATTGAAGAGGGCGAAATTATCAGCGAGAAGACGCTTGACGCTCTCGATGAACTGCTCGACCAGGAGCTTGAAACGCTTGAGCAGCGCAAGCAGCGCGACCTTGAGGACGCCGAGCAACTGACCGGCGCCGAACGTGAGCGCAAGGAGTACGAAGCCAGCCAGGAGCGCGAGCGCCTGCAGGAGCGCCTGCAGAGCGAACTTGATCGGTTGATGCGCGAGGAGAAGGAGCGCCTCGAACAGATCGATTCGATCAAGCTGAAGCGCATCCTGAATGAGCAGGAGTATCGCGCGCTGCGCGAGATCGCGCCAGGCGCGTTCCGCGCTGATATGGGCGCCGGGGCGATCCGCGACTTGATTGTGCGCACGCTCGACCTCGATAAGCTGGCGGAAGAATTGCAGAATGAGATGTACACCACGCAGGGGCAGCGGCGCAAAAAGGCGACCAAGCGCCTGCGGGTGGTGGAGGCGTTCCGCAAGAGCGGTAATCGTCCCGAATGGATGATCCTTACCGTGCTGCCGGTCATTCCGCCCGATCTGCGCCCGATGGTGCAACTTGACGGCGGTCGCTTCGCCACCAGCGACCTCAACGATCTGTATCGGCGCGTGATCAACCGCAATAATCGCCTGAAGCGCCTGATGGAACTCAATGCGCCGGAGATCATCGTGCGCAATGAGAAGCGCATGCTCCAGGAAGCGGTTGACGCCCTGATCGACAACGGTCGCCGCGGGCGCGCAGTGTCGGGCAAGGGGAAGCATCGCCTGAAGAGCCTGAGCGATATGCTCAAGGGGAAGCAGGGACGCTTCCGCCAGAACCTGCTTGGCAAGCGCGTCGATTACTCCGGGCGCTCGGTGATCGTGGTGGGACCCGATCTCAAACTGCACCAGTGCGGTCTGCCGAAGAAGATGGCGCTTGAGCTGTTCAAGCCGTTCGTCATGCGCCGCCTGGTGGAGAAAGGCGCGGCGCACAACATCAAGAGCGCCAAGCGCATCGTCGAGCGCGTGCGCCCTGAGGTGTGGGACGTGCTCGAAGAGGTGATCAAGGACTATCTGGTGCTGCTCAACCGCGCGCCGTCGCTGCACCGGCTCTCGATCCAGGCGTTTGAAGCCAAACTGATCGAGGGGTCCGCCATTCAGTTGCATCCGCTCGTCTGTGCGGCGTTCAACGCCGACTTCGACGGCGACCAGATGGCGGTGCATGTGCCGCTGTCGCGCAAGGCGCAGGAAGAGGCGCGCCTGCGCATGCTCTCCAAGTACAACCTGCTGTCGCCTGCCACTGGCGACCCGATTATTACGCCGTCGCAGGACATCGTGCTCGGGTGCTACTACCTGACGATGGTCAAGGACGGCGCGAAGGGCAGCGGCAAGATGTTCGCCTCGATTGATGAGGCGCTGCTTGCGTATGACAAGGGGCTGGTTGACATTCAGGCGCCGATCCTCGTGCGTATGACGGGAACGCTGCACGGGGAGAGCGACCGTCCGGTGCGCATCCTCAGCCCTGATGAGAACGGTGCGCCGCGCATGCTGCTGGAGACGACCATCGGGCGGATCATTTTCAACAACGAATTGCTCGAGCCGCTGCGCTTCCGCAATCGCCTGATCGCCAAGAAAGGGCTGCGCGAGATTATCGCAGACTGCTACAAGTACTACACCAACCTCAACAATCTGACGGAAGCGGACCTCGATACGATTCGCGCGATGTACGGCGACCGTCCGCGCGATGATCTGGCGCGCTATTTCGGTTCGGAAATGACCGCAAGCCAGGCGGACCGGATCAAGACGCTCGGATTCAAGTACGCCACGCGCGGCGGCATGACGATCGGCGTCGACGATATCGAAATCCCGCCGAAGAAGCAGGAGATTCTTGCCGAGGCTGAGAAGCGCGTCGCCGAGGTGGAACGGCAGTTCCGCCGCGGTCTGATCACCGAGGAAGAGCGCTACCGCGAGATCGTCGAGATCTGGCAGAATGCCACAAAGGCGGTCACCGAAGCGGTCAAGCAGCACCTGAATCCGTTTGGTCCGGTGGCGATGATGGTCAACTCCGCTGCGCGCGGCAATATCAATCAGTTGAGCCAGATGGCCGGCATGCGCGGGTTGATGTCCGACCCGACCGGACGGATCATCGAGCTGCCGATCAAAAGCAACTTCCGCGAAGGTCTGTCGGTGCTCGAGTATTTCGTTTCGACCCACGGCGGACGCAAAGGTCTGGCGGACACGGCGCTGCGCACGGCGGACGCCGGGTATCTGACGCGCCGCCTGATCGACGTGGCGCAGGATAATATCGTCACGGTCGATGATTGCGGAACAGAAGAGGGGTTGTGGATCTACCGCTCCGACGACCGCGAGGTGTTGCAGGATTTCGAGCAGCGCATTCTGGGGCGCCTGCTGGCGATGCCGCTGGTCGATCCGCGCACCGGCGAGATCCTTGCCAACCGCAACGAAGAGATCGATGAGACGCTGACGCGCAGGTGCAAGGAACTGGGCATCGACGCGGTCTACGTCCGTTCGCCGCTGGCATGCAAAGCCGATTATGGCATCTGCCGCATGTGCTACGGGCGCAACCTGGCAACCGGCAAACTGGTGGATATCGGCGAGGCGGTCGGCATTATCGCCGCGCAATCGATCGGCGAGCCGGGCACGCAGTTGACGCTGCGCACCTTCCACACCGGCGGCGTGGCGTCAGCCGACGACATCACCCAGGGTCTGCCGCGCGTGCAGGAAATCTTCGAGGCGCGCACGCCAAAAGGCAAGGCGATCCTGGCGGAGATCGACGGCATTGTTGAGCTGGTGCGCGAAGACGAAATCCGGAAGATTCGCGTCGTCTCCACCGAACTCTACACCGATGACCACGAGTTGCCGCCGCATTACGAGCCGGTGGTGGCGGATGGGGCGCAGGTGAATGAGGGGGATGTGCTGGCGCAAAGCAATCGCGCCGATCTCGGCGGCGAGCCGATTGTAGCGCGAATGGCTGGCGTCGTGCGCATCGGCGCCGGGCAAATCAGCGTGATCAACGAAGATCGCGAGGTGCGTGAAGTGATTGCGCCGCACACGGCGCGCCTGGCGCCAGGCATCGAGAATGGCGCGCGCGTCGTCGCCGGGCAGCATCTGACGGAGGGATCCGCCGATCCGCAGGAGCTCCTGGCGCTTCAGGGGCGCGAAGCGGTGCAGCGCTACCTGGTCAACGAGGCGCAGAAGGTCTATCGCTCGCAAGGCGTGGACATCAATGACAAGCATATCGAAGTCATCGTACGCCAGATGCTGCGCCGGGTGCGGATCGAGGAGCCGGGCGACACGGATTACCTGCCGGGCGAACTGATCGACTCGGCAGAGTTTGTGCGCAAGAATGCTGAGATCATCAGTCAGGGAGGCGAACCGGCTACGGCGGCGACGGTGCTGCTGGGCATCACCAAGGCATCGCTCACCACCGACAGTTTCCTGGCGGCTGCGTCGTTCCAGGAAACCACTCGCGTGCTGACCGAGGCGGCAATCAATGGCAAAATTGACTACCTGCGCGGTCTCAAGGAGAACGTCGTCATCGGCAAGCTGATCCCGGCGGGCACAGGGATTGAAAAGCGACGCCAGCTTGCCGAGGAGATTATCGGGGAACTGGCAAACATCGCACCCGCCGCAACGCCGGCGGTTGCCGAACAGGAGCGAACTGATCGCGAAGCCGATGAAGCATTGCGGCGCAGGTTGCGGGCGCTGATCGGCGGCGACGATCACGACGGCGATGGTAGAAGCAACGGCGACGCCGACCGTCAGGCGTCGGTTGACGGTGATGGCGCTGTCGCCGGGGATGAGCCAGAAGTGTCGTAAGGGCGACCCGGCGCCGCACCCCGATCCCGCGCACCATCAGTAAGGGCGACCCGCCGGGTCGCCCTTACGACAACTCGATGCCTATCCGCGCCAGCATGGCGGCTGCCGCGCCGTTGACCCGCATGAGCGCCAATCGCCGCTGCACATAGTCATAGTCGAGCGCCTGGCGACGCACAATGGCGGCGGCGTCGGCGATGTCGTGCTTTCCTTCCTCTGGACCGCGCGCCAGCAGCGCTTTGTGCAGCGCCACATCTTCCGGCGACAGCACCGGAACCAGCGACCCAAGCAACGGAAGACGCCTCACACGGCTGCGCATCTCGGCATCCAGGGTAAAGGGATAGATTTCACGACCGCGTCGGATGGTCAGGTCGTCGAAAATCTTGATGCCGCGCCAGAGGATGCGTTGACCATCGAACTGCACCACTTTTTGCTGCTGATTGAGCAAACGCACCACTTCTGGCAACTTTCCCGGCTCAATCAGAATGTCAATATCCTGAATCGGGCGACGATTGCCATAGAGATGCGCTGCAGCGCCAGCGCAGACCGCCCACGCGAGTTGATGCGAGTCGAGCGTGCGCTGCACGACGCCGAGATTGCCTGCGATGAGAGACATGAACGCAACCTGACGAACGTAATGTAATCACGCCAACCATTCCTATGATAGCGGGACACTCGCGTTCATGACAAGAGACCTGATAGTCCTACCCGTCTATCACCCATGAAGGTCAATGAGCACGCGACGCCTGATCCATTCTTCGCGGTGGAGACGCATTTCAAAAAATTCCACCTTCAAGCCGCGCGAGTCGTCGCGGAAATGGCGACGCAACGGCGCATACGCCGGTTGATCAAGGATGCGCCGATCAAACAGCGCGCCTGCGTGACGCCAGTCGCTGCCGACGTACTGAAACCCAAGACGAGTGTAACAGCGAACGGCGCGAGTGTTCGGCGCTGCGACATCGAGCACCATAAGGTGATACCTGAGCGTCCCAAAGTAGTAGTCGAGAAACAGCGTGAGCGCTTCAGTGCCAAGCCCGCGCCCAACATAGGGCGCCGCAAACGTGACGCCGAGACGCGCCTGACCGCGTCGCTCGTCGATCTCGCGGAGCGAGATGCGTCCAATCAGCGCACCGCTGCCGTTCTCAACCGCCCAACTCCGTCGATAGACGCCATGGTCGAGCAACGCACCCCACATCCCGCCGCCGAATGACGATGGTCGCGGCAGATTCCACAGGGGATCAAACGGATCGTTATATGGCGGCCAGTCATCAGCCAGTTCGTCATCGTGACTTTCCCATGGGCGAATAAGGACTCGCGGACCGCGCAATTCCATGACTATCTCCTGCTGACGGGATTTAGATCGCATCCGCCTGCAACTCTTCCAGCCCACCGACATCGCCAACGATCAATTGCACGAGTTCCGGCATAACTGCGCCCGGCGTCGCATTAATAACATAATCCGCCATCAGCGTATAGACCGACTCATCGGGCGCGATGGTCATAACAAATGCGCCGTGGCGACGCGCCACGAATGGGAACGACGCGACCGGCTCGATAGCGCCGACCGTCCCGACACAGAGGAAGACATCACACCGTTCAACGGCTTGCCGCGCGCGGCGCAACTCGTGGTGCGGCAATCCCTCGCCAAACATGACCACATCCGGTCGCAGCAGACTGCCGCAGTGCGCGCAGCGCGGCGGAATTTCGCCATCGTCGTCCCAGGCGAACGCGAGATGACCCGATTCGTAGCAGCGACAGCGGCGCAGGCTGCCGTTCAGTTCGATCAGATCGCGCGAACCAGCTCGCCAGTGCAAGCCATCTATTGATTGCGTGATCAGGGTAAACTCTGGATAGTACTGTTCCAGATCGACAAGCGCATAGTGCGATGCGCCGGGTTGTGCGCGTTCTGCAAGTGCGCGACGATAGGCGTACCACTCCCACACCAGACGCGGGTTGCGCACGAACGCCTGCGGCGTCGCCAGTTCACTGACATCATACTGCGCCCAGTGACCGGTGTGCGCCTCGCGAAACGAAGGAATGCCGCTCTCCGCAGCGACGCCGCCGCCGGTCAGCGCCACAACGCGCCGGGCTTGCACAAGGCGACGGATGACATCATCGGGGAGTGTGAGAGACATGGAGAATCTCCTTCATCGACACCAGGGCAAAGGGCAGTGGCCTATCATGGCGTATGACCGAAGGCAGCGGTCATCAGTGCGGGAAGCAACCGCCCTGACGGCGCATACAGATGCAGGTCCAACAGACCATCGAGCGCACCAGGAGCAATGTTAATCTCAACCGTATATGCGCCAGCGGAGCGCGCAATCAAGGGTAGATCGGCAGCGGGACGCACGACTCCCGACGTACCAATGCAGAGGAAAAGTTCGCACCGCTCAGCGGCCGCCACAGCGGTGCGCCAGGCCTGTGGCGGCAGCAATTCGCCAAACCAGACCACATCAGGACGAACCAGACCGCCGCACCGCGGGCAGCGCGGCGGCGCGTCCGGGGGCGCAGTCGTCAATTCAACGGGTTCATCGTCGCTAAAACAACGATAACGGAACAGGTTGCCATGTAATTCTACCACGTTTTGACTTCCGGCGCGGCGGTGAAGACCGTCGACGTTCTGGGTGATGAGCGTAAAATCCGCGACCCGACGCTCCAGATCCGCCAGCGCCAGGTGTCCGGGGTTGGGCGCAGCGGCTTCGACCAGCGAGCGGCGATAGGCGTACCATTGCCACACAAGCGTCGGGTTGGCGCGGAATGCGTCGGGTGATGCCAGTTCCGCCGGATCGTAACGCGCCCATAAGCCCGTCTGCGCATCGCGGAAGGTTGGCACGCCGCTCTCAGCGGAGACGCCAGCGCCGGTCAGAACTGCGACTCGCTGCGCCTTGCGTAAACGCTCGATCAATGTGTCAGGAATCTGCATATGGCTCCAAAGATGAGATTTTCTCCCAAGAACCAAAAATCAGCAGTCGCTGCTACCCTTCAGATCGCACGTACAGTTGTGAGACCCATCCCTCAACTCGCTGTCCGTTGAGCTCGCCGCGCACCCGCACCCAGGGAACGCCATCGACAACGCGCGGTCCTTCGAGTTTGCGCACACGGGTTCCATTGGGCAGCAATCCAATCACGCGGGTGTTCAGTCCCGGTTCATTGCGAAGGTTCAACCCTTCAACATCGCCAATGGTTACGATCAGCACTTCGCCCGAACCGTCCGCCACACCGGTCAGCCAGTCGGGCCAGGGAACGTTCTCCGGCAACGATATCTGCGGACGCGGCAGGGAGATGTTCGTCAACCCTTCGATCACCAGACTCGTGAGGACATACGCTCCTAAACCGACCAGCATAAAGAGCATCGCTATGATGATAAGCGCCGCCAGCGAATGCCGGCCCGTTTTACGCGCCATGCTCTGATGAGCAGCAGTCGCTGTCGATTCCAATGACGCTGCTGCAACGACCGTCTGCGCGTCGAGCGGCGTCGAAAGCGGAAGATCCGTCAACAGTGCGGAGGCGCGCTGTCCCTGGCCATTTACCGTAGCCGCGCGCCCGGACGGCACAGATGCGCGAGGCGCCAGACGAACAGTGTTTGCGTTGATAGCGCTGCGCACATCGTCAAGCGCCTGATTGAGCGCAGAAGCGTCTGGAAAGCGTT
>JAUQOW010000216.1 GCA_030550675.1 Chloroflexota bacterium | reverse complement strand
CTGGCGGTCTGTGTGCTGGCGCTGCGCCCGACAGCGCGCGAGAGCACGGGGTATGCGCTTCAGTACGGCATGTTTTTGCTGCTGATGGTGCTGGCGTCGCCAGCCGCGTGGATGCACTATGAAACGCTGCTGATCGTGCCGTTCGGCGCGCTGATCCTCCACCTGCGCGAGCGCACGGTGTCGCTGCCGTATGCTGTGGCGCTGGCGCTCAGTTTTGCGCTGATCGCCTATGGCAATCAGTGGAGTTTTTACGATGGAACCGTTCACGGCGTGTTGACGATCGCTGGCGTGTCGTACAAGTTCTACGGCATGCTGCTGCTGGGCGGCGTGCTGGCTGCCGAGGCTCTGCGCGAACCTGCGCCCGCTTTCCTGCCGCGCCTGGCGCGGATGATCGCGCGTCCGGGGCAATAATGTTCAGCGACGAGTGATGAGTAACGAGTGACAGCAAGGAAAATCACTATGACCACCCTTCCTGAATATCTGGAGTTCAAGGCGCGGCGTGTGGCGGCGCTGCGCGAGAAACTGTCCGCTCCCGACGCCGCTCCGTCGCCGCTGCGCGCGCTGGCGCGGGTCGCGGGAGGCTCCGGCGTGCGCCCGGTCAGCATTCGTGAATTCACCATCGTGACCGACTCAGCGCCGGCGCTGGCGGGGTACAATCTCGGTCCAACGTCGCCGGAATTGCTGCTGGCATCGCTGGCAAGCTGCCTGGCGCACACTTATTTGATCGTCGCCGTGAATCGCGGGGTGCGCTTTGATGCGCTGGAGGTGGAGGTCACCGGTCAGATTGATTTCCGCGGCATTCTGGAAGTCGATGCATGTGCGCCGATCCCGCCCTCGAACCTCGCCTATGTCGCCCGTGTATCGGGTGATGTTTCTGACGAGGAACTCCGACAGATCCAGGCGGACGTCGAGCGGCTCTGCCCCGTGTTTCGCGCGCTGGTCGAACCTGTGCCGGTCGACGGGCGCGTAGAGCGGATAGCGGTATGATGGGCGCAGGCAGGTTTCAGCGACCCATTTCGCTATTGACGCAAAGACGCAAAGGCGCAAAGTCTTGCGGCTGATGCTCCAGACCTTTGCGTCTTCGCGCCTTTGCGTCAGCCTTTTGGTGCAATCCTCTAGCGGACTGCGCCCCGCGCCGCAACTTTCCAGACAGTCTCGACGTTCCCGTTGCGCACGCCAATGACTTCATCGAACAGGTTGCTCACCACGCAACAGTGGTTGGGCAGCACCCGCACCCGTTCGCCAATCGCAGGCTTCTGCACGCATCGGCTGAAATCCACCACGCCGTGCTCCTCGGACAGGTTGACGATCCTGGCGTCGGGGTATTCCAGAATGAGACCATGCCCCTCCAGACCAAGCAGGTCGGAGGAAAACGTCTTGCTGCCGCCGTCGATCACACCGCGATCCGGCGTCGGACGGCTGACGACTGTGGTCAGGACGGTCATTGCGCATTCGTCCAGGCGCAGCGCGCCCGCGCGCAGGGTGTAGCGGTCGCCGTAGACGTACATACCGGCGCGATACTCGGTGACTTCCGGATGCTCGTGCGCGCTCCACATGCCCGCCGTGCCGCCGCCGCTCACCCGCTCGACCGCCAGCCCGCGCTGGCGCAGGAGTCGCACTGCTTCGTTCATAAAGGGTCCGATTGCCGGGCTTGAAGGGTAGGTCATCAATCCGCCGAAACGCAGCCCCGGCGTGCGTGCAATCTGCAACGCCAGTTCCGCCGCCTCCGCCGGCGTCTGAACGCCGCATCGCCCCATGCCGGTATCGCATTCAACAAGCACCGGCAGTTCCAGACCAGTCCCCGCCATCGCCGATCCAAGACCGGCAACGACAACCGGTGAGTCGGCGGTGACGCTCAACCGAACCCGGCGGGCAAGGGCGACCAGGCGCTCAAGTTTGGCGCCGCCGATGATGTTGTAGGGGAGAAAAATGTCGTCAATGCCAGCATCCGCCATAACCTCCGCCTCGCCGAGTTTCTGGCAGGTAATTCCGACAGCGCCAGCCGCTATCTGCATCTGTGCGATCTGCGGAATCTTGTGCGTCTTGATGTGCGGACGATTGGCGATGCCGTGTTTATCGAGGTACGCCTGAAAACGAGAGATGTTCGTCTCCAGACGATCAAGGTCAATGATCACCGCCGGGGTGTCAAGATCGTCGATGCGCATATCGGTTGCCTCTCTCTGATGGTGAGCGGGTTTGGAAAATTCGCTCTATTGTACACCGCCAGGGGATCAGTATGTTTCCTGGTTGTGTCGGTTTCTGCGCAAGCGGCGCATTGTGCATCAGGCATGCCCTGCGCCGGATGGGCTGAATCGCCCGCTTCAGGCATCAGGAGGAGCAACCTCCCCCTTCTCCCACGCTCTGGGAGAAGGGGGCAGCTCTCAAGGGTAGAGTTTTTCGGCGAGCCATCGTGCTAAATCGCCCGCTTCAGGCATCAGGACGCCAAAACGCCACCCTCTCCCGCGTTGCGGGAGAGGGGCAGGGGGTGAGGGCAAAAACAGGCATCGGGACGTGGAAAACACCCCTCGCACCCCAAAAACTCCACCCTTGAGAGGAAGGGGGCAGGGGGAGAGGGAAAACAGGCGTCAGGACGCGCTCTCCTTGCGGAACTCCTGGCGTTCTGTCAACGTCTTGAGGTATAGTAGCGCCGTAAAAAAACAGGAGCAATTGGTATGTCTCCGCTCTATCGCTGGTTCGCACTGCTGATGGTGTTTGCCATGACCCTCGCCGCATGCGGCGGTCCGCCCCCGCAGCCGACGCCAACGCCGGTGACTGCGCAACCGACTCCGGTTGTGTCAGGGCGCGACATTCCTCAGCCGCCGACTCGGGCGGCGCCGATTCTGGTCGCCCGTTCGCCTGAACCGAGGCAGGCGCTCGATCCAGGCGCACCCGTCGAACTGGTCTTCGACCGTCCGATGGATCGCGCATCGGTGGCGGCAGCCCTGACCGTCGCCGGGGTGACCGGGACAGTCGAGTGGCCTGACGCGCGCACGGTGCGCTTCGTTCCGGCAGCGCCGCTGAAACGCGCCGCCACGTATGAGGTTCTGCTGCGCGAAACGGCGATGAGCGCCGATGGCATGCCGCTGGCGGCGCCGGTGCGCTTCCACTTCGCCACCGCCGGGTTCCTTGAGGTCGGGCAGGTGATCCCTGCCGATGGCGCCGCCGATGTGCAGCCCAATTCGACGATCACTGTCTTCTTCAACCGCCCCGTTGTGCCGCTCACGGCTATCGAGACGCAGGCGAACCTGCCGCAGCCGCTGACGTTCGATCCGCCGATCGCAGGGCGCGGGGAATGGCTGAACACGGCGATCTATACCTTCATCCCATCAGCGCCGCTCGCTGGCGGCGCCACCTACACCGGACGCATCGCCGCCGGTCTGACCGATGTGACCGGGAATCCGCTCCAGTCGGAGTATACCTGGCGCTTTACCGTCGCTCGCCCGCAGGTGGTGACCGTCGCACCCTTCGATGGCGCGACGCTCGTGCCGCTCCAACCTTCCATTACGGTGCGCTTCAATGTGCCGGTCGATCCCGCCTCAGCGCGCGCGGCGTTTCGCCTGCGCAGCCCCGATGGCGCCGACATCCCTGGCGATCTCCAGGTCACCGGCGAAACGCTGGTCTTCACTCCCTCGCAGCGTCTCGAATATGACACGCGCTACACGGTTGAGGTGGCTGCCAGCCTGACCGGCATTTCCGGCGGACTCGGCCTGGCGAGTGATTTTCGCGCAACATTCCAGACGGTTCCGCGATTGCGCATTCTCGGCACTGATCCGCGCGATGGGGAGAGGGATGCACGACGCGGCGGATTGACAATCCGCTTCAATGCCCCGGTTGATCCGGATACAGTGATGCCCAACGTTGCGATCTCGCCGCAACAGACGCAGGTGTACACCTATTTCAACGCATATGACAACACGTTTGTGGTCGGTTTCGACTCGCGCCCTTCGACGGAGTACACAGTGACGATCGGACCAGGAATCGCCGATCCATATGGCAATCGCACCGGTCAATCGCTGACGGTGCGCTTCCGTACCGCGCCGCTGGAACCGTGGGTCTATCCGCTGACCCCCGGCTTTATCACGACGTTCGACGCCAGTCGTCCATCGCGCATTGCTCTGATGGCAACCAATGTCAGTAACGCATCGCTGGCGCTCTATCGCCTGCCAGTCGAGGCGTTGCTGCGGCGCGAGATTTTTGGTCCAGACGGCTCACCCCCTCCCGGCGCGACGCTCGTGCGTCGCTGGCAGGCGCAGTTCAGCGTGCCTCGCGATGAACCGACGCCGGTGCGCATCGACCTGGTTGAAGGCGGCGGTCGGCTGGACCCCGGACTGTATCTGCTGCTGCTCGATCTCCCCTCCGGCTACCCCGAAGCGCGGGTGCTGGCGGTGTCGCCGCTGCACCTGACGCTGAAGGCGGCGGAGCGCAATGCGCTGGTATGGGCGAATGACCTGACGACCGGCGCGCCGGTTGCTGGTCTGGCGCTGGAACTGTTCGACGATCAGGGCGCATCGCTGGGAACGGTGACGACCGACGCGAATGGGGTGGCGACAGCGACGTTCAACCGTACTGAGAACCGTGGGTTGGTCGCAGTCGCCCGGCAGCCGTTCGCTATCTTCGGCGCAGACTGGAGCAGCGGCGTCAGCCCGTGGGATTTCGGTCTCCAGACGGCATACGATCTGCCAGAAGTGACCGCATATGTCTACACTGACCGCCCCATCTACCGTCCCGGTCAGCGGGTGTGGTTCAAAGGCGCGGTGCGCGCTGAGGACGATGTGCGCTACTCGCTCATTCAGGGATTGAACGCCGTGCAGGTGACCGTCTACAATGCCGCTGGCGAGACGATCTTTCAGCAAACGGCGAGTCTGAACCGGAACGGCGCTTTCGATGGCGGGTTCACGCTGGCAGCGGGTGCGCCAACCGGTCAGTACGCCATCAGCCTGGGCGTCGGCGGGTGCGAGTTCCGTTTCCCCTTCCAGGTCGCTGCGTATCGTCCGCCAGAAATTGAGGTGACGGCGACGCCGCGCGCTGCCGAACTGACACGCGGCACACCCACCGATGTGACCGTGCGCGCCGGGTATTTCTTCGGCGCGCCTGCCGCAAATCTGCCGGTACAGTGGAATGTGCTGGCTGAGCCGTTCTCTCCAACTCCCGATTGGGCAGGCAGGTATACCTTCGATGAAACCGGCGATCTGTGGACCTGCCGCTTCTGCTGGTGGATCCCCGCGCCGCCGCCGCAGCCGATCCTCTCCGGCAGCGCCACAACCGATGCGCAGGGGCAGGCGATCATCAGTCTGCCGGGTGAATTGCGCGATACGGAAGGAAATGTCATCACCCGCAGCGTGCGCCTGACGGTCGAGGCGACGGTCACCGGGCGCGATAATCAGGCGATCAGCGGGCGCACCAATGTCATCGTGCATGCCAGCGAACTGTACATCGGGCTGGCGCCGCGCGCCTATGTGGGCAGGGCAGGCGCTGCGCAGCAGATCGACCTGGTGACGATCGATGCGCGCGGCAATCGCCTGGCGAACCGCACGGTCGAGATCGAGCTGGTGCGCACCACCTGGGAAAACCGGTTCGTGCAGGACGACGCCGGCGGGCGCTGGGAGTCGCGCGAGGTGCGCGAGTCGGCTGGCACACAGACGGTCACCACCGATGCGAATGGCGAGGCGGTTGTTTCGTTCACTCCCGCCAAAGGCGGCGCCTATCTGGTGCTGGCGCGCGCGCGCGATGCTGGCGGGCGCGAGGCGCGCTCTTCGCTCTATGTCTGGGTCTACGGCGGCGATGCGTTCTGGCTGCGTGAGAACAACGACCGTATCAACCTGATCGCCGACAAAGGCGAGTATCGCCCCGGCGAAACAGCGACCATCCTCATTCCTTCACCGTTCACAGGAGCGCATTGGGCGTTGCTGACCGTCGAGCGCGGCGGTGTGCTGAGCCACGAAGTGCGCCGGGTCAGCGGCGGCAGCCTGGTCTACCAGTTGCCGATCACCGCCGATCACGCGCCAAACATCTTCGTCTCAGCAGTGCTGTTTGCGCCGCCGTACGGCAGCGGCGCGCCAGCCGATTTCAAAGTCGGCATTCTGCCATTGAGCGTTGCGCCGACCGCGCAGACGCTGCGGGTCGAGGTGAACGCAGCCGTGCCGCAGGCTTCCCCTGGTGATGCTGTCGCCTTCGAGGTGCGCGTCACCGATACGAATGGCGCGCCGGTGGCGGCGGAACTGTCGCTCGATCTGGTTGACAAAGCCGTGCTCTCGCTGCAACCGCGCGAGCCGGATGCCATTGTCCAGGGGTTCTACGGTCGTCGTCCGCTAGGGGTGTTCACTGGCGCGGGGCTGTCGGTCGCCGCCGAACGCTTTGAGCGGCTGCTGGACGAGGCGCAGCGCATGATGCCGCCGGGTGCAGGAGGCGCCGGACCGGAGGTTGCCGTTCCGATGGTTGAGGCGGCGCCGACGGCGCCAGCGGCAGCCATGCCCGCAGAAGCAATGCCCGCGCGCGCCGCAGACGCCGCGCTTCAGCAGGGATTGACCGTCCGCGAAGAGTTTGCCGATACCGCCTTCTGGCAGGCGGTTGTTGCGACCGACGCCAGCGGGCGCGCGACGGTGCAGGTCACGCTGCCCGACAACCTGACGACGTGGGTGATGCGCGGCGTGGCGCTCACGGCGGACACGCGCGTCGGCGAGGGAACCGGCGAACTGGTCAGCACGAAGCCGCTGCTCGTGCGCCCCGTCACGCCGCGCTTCTTCGTCGTCGGCGATGTGGTGGAACTGACGGCGAACGTCAGCAATCTCACGAATGCGCCATTGACTACGGACGTAACTCTGAGCGCCGATGGCGTCACGGTCACGTCGCCGCTGACGCAGACGATCCTGGTTCCGGCGAATGGCGAAGCGACAGCGACCTGGCAGGCGACCGTGCTCGATGTCGAGTCGGTTGATCTGGTGTTCAGCGCAATCTCCGGGCAACTGAGCGATGCGGCGCGACCGCGGATCGCAACTGCACCAGGCGGGCGCATTCCGGTCTACCGCTACAGCGCACCCGAGACGGTGGCGACGGGCGGGCAGATCGACCGGGCGGACGCACGGGTGGAGGCGGTGGCGCTGCCGCCGAATGTCGATGCGCGCCTGGGCGAACTGCGCATTCGGATCGACCCCTCGCTGGCGGCTGGCGTGCTCGACGGCTTGCGGGCGTTGGAGGAATACCCGTATGACACGGTTGAAGCGACCGTGTCGCGCTTCGTGCCGAATGTGGTCGCGCTGCGGACGCTGCGCCAGTTGGGGGTGACGAACGCCGAACTGGAGGCGCGCCTGCCGACGCTGGTCGCCGATGCGCTCGACCGGCTCTACCTCTGGCAGAACGCCGACGGCGGCTGGGGCTGGTGGTCAGCGGATGAGAGTAACCCGCACATCACCGCGTATGTGGTATTCGGTATGCTGCGAGCGCGCGAAGCGGGGTTCACGGTGCGCGACGACGCGCTGGCGCGCGGGATGGCATATCTCACTGCGCAGCTTGCCGCCGACGCCGATGTGCGCACAGCGCCGCAGGCAAACCGGCAGGCGTGGCTGCTCTACGTCCTCGCCGATGGCGGCAGACCGGATGGCGGGCGGATGAATGCGCTCTACAACAACCGCGAGCGCATGGGCGTGTACGGCAAAGCGCTGCTGGCGCTGGCTATCCACCGCGTTAATGCAAACGACCAGCGGCTGAAGACGCTCCTTTCGGACCTGAACAACGCCGCGATCACCAGCGCAACCGGCGTTCACTGGGAAGAGCCTGTGCGCGACTACTGGGCATTCAGCAGCGACACAAACACCAGCGCGATTGCGCTTCAGGCGCTGGTGCGGCTCGACCCGCAGAACCAGCTCATCCCGAATGCCGTGCGCTGGCTGATGGTCGCCCGGCGCGGCGACATCTGGCTCACTACCCAGGAATCGGTGTGGGGGTTGCTGGCGTTGACCGACTGGATGGCAATGACAAACGAACTCAACGGCGCTTACGATTACGCCGTCTGGCTGAACGGCAACGAACGCATCGCCGGTCGCATCGACGCGACCAACGTGATGTCGCCGACCGTCGTGCGCGTGCCGACCACCGAACTGCTGACCGGCGACCCCTCGCTGGTGGCGGTGGGGCGCAGCGATGGACCGGGGCGGCTCTATTACACGGTGCACCTGAACCTGACGCTGCCCGCCGACCAGGTGCAGGCGCTCGACCGGGGCATTGCCGTGACGCGGCGGTACGTGGCGGCGAATTGTACGGACGGACCGCGCTGCCCGACGCTGACCAGCGTCAAAACCGGCGACATCGTGCGGGTTGAACTCTCGATTGT
>JAUQOW010000215.1 GCA_030550675.1 Chloroflexota bacterium | reverse complement strand
CGATTATTGGTATGCGAGAGGGGGAGACGCGCCGCGCTGTGCTGACGCCGGATCAGGCGTATGGCGAGTATCACGAAGAGCTGGTCTTCTCGCTTAGCCGCGATGAACTGCCGCCGCAGATTGATCCGGCGGTCGGCGAGCAGTACCAGATGCGTCGTCCTGACGGGCAGACGTTCATCGTCACTGTGCGGGACGTGTCGCCTTCCGACGTGACGTTTGACGCCAACCATCCGCTGGCAGGCGCTACGCTGACGTTCGATATCGAACTGGTGGCGATTGAGTAACGCGCGATCGCTGCAAAGAAGTGAGCGTCTGGCGTGATCCACAGCGGAACGCCAGACGCTTCTTATTAATGCTCTACGACCTGTTGCGAAGTGATTGACGCGAAGGCGCGTGATTGGCAAAATGCGTCATATGCGTCTTCGCAACTTTGCATCGGCTTCTCTGGGAAACCCTCTACAAAAGGTCGAATGCAACGCCCCGCATATGGTATACTGAGGTACACACCCGCGACGAGAACACCACATGCGAGGATGCTATGACCGCTGCCGATGCTCAGGCGATGCTTGCCGATCTCTCCGCGCGTCTTGGTCCTGATCGTGTTGTCGTTGATCCGGCGCAGTTGATCACCTACGAAGTCGATGGCAGTTTTGACCGGGGCCATCCCGACGGCGTCGTGTTTCCCCGTTCCGTCGATGATGTCGTCCAGGTGGTGCGCTGGGCTGCTGAGCATCGCATGCCCCTGATTGCGCGCGGTTCAGGCACCGGGCTGGCTGGCGGCGCCGTGCCTGAACTTGGCGGTCTGGTGGTACAACTTGGCTTGATGAATCGAGTGCTGGAACTCGATCTGGTCGGGCGCAGCGCGGTTGTTGAGGCGGGAGTGGTGAACCTGATCTTCGATAACCAGGTGCGCAGGCATGGGTTTTTCTTCCCGCCCGATCCCTCAAGTCAACGTACAGCAACGATTGGCGGTAATATCGGCACGAATGCGGGCGGACCGCACTGTTTCAAATACGGCGTGACGAGCAACTACGTCACGGGGCTTGAGGTGGTGCTGAGCGACGGGCGAATCATTCACACCGGCGGGCGCGCGCTCGATATTCCCGCATACGATCTGACAGCGCTGTTTGTCGGCAGCGAGGGCACCCTTGGCATTATCACCCGCGCCGATCTGCGCGTGTTGCGCGACCCGCCAGCCGTGCGCACCATGCTGGCTGCCTTCGATAGCGTCGAACATGCCGGGGAAGCGGTCTCCGCGATTATTGCGCGCGGTCTGGTGCCGGCGACGATGGAGATGATGGACGCGAGCATCGTGCGCATTGTTGAGGAGTATGCCCATCCCGGCTTGCCGCTCGACGCTGGCGCTGTTCTGATTATCGAAGTCGATGGCTACCCCGAAAGCGTCGGACCGCAGATTGCCGAGATTGAAGCGACGCTCCGCGAGTGCAATGTGCGTGAAATGCGCATTGCGCAAAGCGCAGCGGAGCGTGACCGCATCTGGTTTGCGCGCAAGAGCGCAGCGGGCGCTATGGCGCGGCTGGCGCCAGCGTACTATCTGGTCGATGGCACTGTGCCGCGCAGCAAACTGGCGGAAACACTGGCGACCGTCAACCGGATCATCGAAGCGGATGGATTCCGCACCGGTCACGTGTTCCACGCGGGCGACGGCAACCTGCATCCCCTTATTCTGATCGATGATCCCTCGGATCGGGCGCTGATTGCGCGCATCCTTGAGACCGGGCGCAAAATCCTGGCTGCGTGCGTCGCGGTTGGCGGGAGTATCACCGGCGAACACGGCGTTGGCATCGAGAAGCGCGCGTTTATGTCGTTGATGTACGGTTCCGCTGAACTCGCGTTGATGTGGGATGTGAAGGAGATCTTCGATCCAACGGGAATTATGAACCCCGGAAAGGTGCTGCCGCCGCGTGAGGAGGTTGTTGCGGCGCATCGTGAGCATGCAATAGGCGCCGCGCCTGCGATACGTCCGCTGGCAACGACGGAAGATGCCGATGCCGCTCCGCCTGTCGCTGCGCCAGAAAGCCCGGAGGACGCAGCGGAAACGCTGCGCGCCTTCATTGATGCCGGGAAGAGCGTGCGCATCCGGGGCGGCGGCACGAAATCTGCGCTTCTGCCGCCAGCCGATGCTGTGCTTTCTACTGAATGTCTGTCCGGCATTCGTGCGCTTGCCCCGGAAGACCTGTACGTGACCGTCGGCGCCGGGATGCGCCTGGAAGACCTGCAATCTGTATTGCGAGAGCACCGGATGTGGGCGCCGCTGGCGTCCCCCTGGTCCGCTGCAACAATCGGCGGCATTATCGCTTCCAACGCAAATGCGCCACTCCGCATGCGGTATGGGAGCATCCGCGATATACTGCTGGCGGCGACCATCGCCCTGCCCGATGGACGTGTAGCGCGCATCGGGCGACCGGTGGTGAAGAATGTGGCAGGGTACGATCTGCATAGAGTGCACGTCGGCGCCCATGGAACGCTGGGGTTGCTCTGTGATGTGACCCTGAAACTTGCGCCGCTGCCGCGCGCGCGAGTCACGGTGATTGCTATGCCGCGGCGGATTGCGCAGGCGCTCGACATCGGCGCGACGCTGGCGCAGCAATCGCTGATCGCGTCGGCGGTGCTGGCGCTGGAGATCGCTGACGGCGGCGGCTGGCTGTCGGCGTTGCCGGTGACGCTGGATCGCCGTCCGACCACGCTGCTGGCGTACACCGCCGAAGGGTTGGCGGAGGACGTGATGGCGGAGCTTGCCGCCGTGCGCGCTGCGCTACGCGGGGCTGGCATTCCGGCAGTGCAGATCAGCGCGCCTTCCGGCAGCGATCTGTGGGGCGCCTTCATTAGCGCGGTGCAACCAGACGAACTGCTGGTGCGGGTTGGCGTTGCGCCGAAAGATATTCGCGCGTTCATGCAGCGCGCCGGTTTCGGCGGCAAGGAGTCCTACCTGACGGATCTGGCGGCGGGGCAGGTGTATGTGCGCGCGCCGGCGCCGCACCCGGACGATGCAACCCGCATCCTGGATCGCCTGCGCACGGCTGCGCGAGCGCTCAACGGTTACGCCATCGTACTGGCGGCGCCGGCGCGCGCGCGCCTCGACCGCTGGGGCTACACGCCCGACGCCCTCGACCGGATGCAGGAAATGCGGCGGCGCTGGGGCGCAGGTGGATTGCTCAATCCGGGCGCCTTCATTGTATGATCGTAATCGCCTGCCGCTCCAGGTACTGTTTGCGATAGTACTCCTTGAATTCGCCGGATTTGATGGGGCGCCACCAGTCCTGGTTGTCAACGTACCAGCGCACGGTTTTTTCGATTGCCTCTGCAAAGGTATGGCGTGACTGCCATCCCAGCGCCTTGATTTTGTCGGTGCGCACCGAGTAGCGCCGGTCGTGCCCCGGTCGATCCGCAACTGGCTGGATCAACGAGTAGGGCTTGCCCAGCAGGTCGAGGATCGCCTTCGCCATCACGATATTCTCAGTCTCGACGCCTGAACCGATGTTGTAGGCTTCGCCGATGGCGCCGCGGTGCAGGACCACGTCAATCCCTTCGCAGTGATCCATCACATACTGATAGTCGCGCATCTGCCGTCCGTCGCCGTAGAGCGGCAGCGGAATGTCGTCGATCGCGTTCGTGATGAAGAGCGGCGCCGCTTTTTCAGGGTACTGGTAAGGACCGATGTTGTTCGTGCCTCGTGTGATCAGCACCGGCAAACCATAAGTGATGTAATAGGCGTACACCAGGTGCTCGCCGCCAGCCTTCGATGCCGCATATGGGGAACGGGGCTTGAGCGGATCATCCTCGGACGCCGAATGCCCTGGTTCGATATGACCATAGACTTCATCAGTGCTGACAAACAGGGCGCGCTCAAGTTTCATTTCTTTCACCGCCTCGAGCAGCACATACGTCCCGTAGACATCGGTGCGAATGAAGGCGTCGGGGTCCATGATCGAGCGATCAACATGCGTTTCGGCAGCGAAGTTGACCAGCGTATCGATGTCGTAGGCGCGGATGGTCTCGCGCACCGCAACGGGATCGCAGATGTCGCCGCGCACGAACGCAAAGCGCGGATTGTCGCGGAAGCGCGCCAGGTTCTCCAGCCGCCCCGCGTAGGTCAATTTGTCATAGACAATAATCCGGTAGTCAGGGTATTTGTTCAGCATCAATTCAACAAAATTGCTGCCGATGAAACCGGCGCCGCCGGTGACCAGAATGTTTCGCATGGGATGCTCCTGAACCATGTGTTGTACGTCTGCCGGAGTCTACCATAGCATCGGCAGGTGTCAAAATCGTGACAATCCAGGACAGGTTGCAGGTTGAAGCCAGGAAGGTTACAGGTGGAAAGATTGCAGATGCACGTTGAACGTTCAACGTGCAACGTGCAACGTTCCCTTTCCTCAGCCCGCAATTACTGGCAACCCAACACTCATCACCTGCTATCGTATAACCACCGGCAACGCCACCCGATGGATTGTCAGGTTCGTATCGACCCGCGCCGTCAATTCGCGGATGAGACCCTCATTGCCGACCGCATCGACCGCCTGGTAGCGCACGCGGTAGGTTCCATTCCCCGGCAGATTGACCCGCGCAATGCGTCCGGCGGTCGTCTGCCACGGCGAATCGTTCAGGCGCCAGCGGATCGCCGCCACCCCGCTGCCGCCGCGATCGTCCGCCGCAAGCGCGAGGATCGTCGGTTCCGCGAATGTTCCCCCGAAACGCAGCGTGCTGCTCAGTCCATCGGGGACCGGCTGGAATACTGACGAACCCGGCAGCCGCACGTCGTAACCTGCCGACGCCATGCCGCGCAGCTCGAAGAAGATGACCGACAGCGCGTGCAGCCCGGCGTCGAGATAGATCGTTCCGGTCGCTTCGGATCGGTCGTGGAGACCGCCGTTCGCCACGACGGTGCGCCCGTTCACCAGCAGCCATGAGCCATCGTCGCTGACGGTGCGAAAGGTGTACTCCCCGCTGACCGGCGCGTAAAACGTGCGCGTCTGAACGACGGCGAAGTAGTCGGTCAATCCCAATGGTCCGCCGCTGCCCCAATCGAGCAGTTCACCATTCCAGGCGAAACTGCCGACCTCAGCGCCCAACGGGAGCGCCTGTGCGTCGCTGGCGCGCGCCAGCAGACTGTCCGGCGCGGGACTGAGGCGATACACGCGCGCCGTGGGGCGCAGCCATTCGTCAAAGGTTGCGGCATCAGGCGGGGTGCGCTCATCGGTGACGGTAATGGTTGTGGCGCCGACATCCTGCGCCAGATAGCGCACATATTCGTGGATCAATCCGGCGCGCAGCGTATATGCGCCAGGCGTATGGAAGCGCACATAGCCGACGATGGTCTGCTCTTCGCCCGGCGCCAGGTCGCTATTCAACCCCCAGCGCCACGGGTAGTCGGAGGTTGGACCGGCGCACCCGCTGCCGTAGAGCGCTCCCCAGCCGGGCATGCCGAGCGTGATGCGTATTCTGCCCGCCTCTTTCGGAAACGCCGGAAATGCGCCGGTCGGGCTGCCGGCAAAACACTCGTGCTGCTCGTAGACGTAGGCGTTAGCGGGGTCGTTCATCCCGCCGCCAGCGGTCAGGTCTACCCGCGGGTCCTGCCCGGCGATCACGGTTGATCCCGTGTTGCGCACCGTCACATCAACGCGGATCAGTTCGCCAGCCGCGATCGTGTCGCGCGCGAAGCGCACCGCAACGATCTGTGCGGACGCCTGCGGGTTTTCAGGAACCCATTTGATCGCATCGAACATAATGACGCGCCGGGCGGCGAGCGCCTCGCCGGTCAGATCATCGAGCTCAACTGCGCCGCTGTTCCCTGCCTCGAAGGTGTAGACGCCGAGATCGACCCATCCCTCGACACTGTTCTGGTTGATGGGGACCACGACGCTGCCTGCCGCGCTATGCACCACATATCTGGCATTCCCCGTCAACGGACCCAGCCCGCAGTTGCGCGGGATGTGCGCCAGCACGCGGTACGCGCCGCGCTGCGGCAGGTTCGGGCGCCAGACGCCGCGATTCGCGCTCTCCGCCGGATTGTTGGTCGCAAAGGTATAGAACGCGTGGTCGCCAGCGCCGCATGCCGCGCTGTACCAGTTGGCGGCGCTGCGGCTGAAACTGCTTTCGCGCTCGTCAATGACCAGGTCGCCGTTATCGTAGGTTCCGTCGCTATCGCGCAGCAACGCCAGCACACGGTTGCGCAGATCGGGCAGGATCGCCATCACCGCGTCGCCCGGACACGTGGTGTGCCCCGGAGTCACCTGGCGATGCCCGGCAATAGTCGGCACGATTGCGCCCGGATTGAACGGCAGACACCGGCTTGACCGGGAACAGCCGTAGTAGTATGAACGTCCAAGCGGATCGATGTCCTTCTGCGCGGCTTTCCATGCCATCAAACGCACCAGCGCGTCCTGCGCGGCAGGGGTTGGCGCTATGCCGGAGAACGTTCCGATCAGCGCGATGCCCATCGAGCCGTAGTTGGCGGTGTCGTGAAAGCCGACCGCATCGTCGCCGCCCGCCCGACCTTCGTAGATCACGCCGTTGGGGTCGATCAGATAGTTGTAGCCAATGTCGCCCCATCCGCGCGTGATTGCGTGGTACGACCAGATCGCCCGCACCCGCGCCGCCCAGTTCGGTTGCCCCGGCGCCAGGGTGTTGCCGTCAGCGGTGTGATGAACGATGATATGGTTCACCGGGTAATACGCCGGGCTGGCGCGGCTTCCCTGCCCGTCCGGCGAACCCCAGGCGGTGCGTGAGACTACCGGCGGCTTCGCCGGACCGATACCCTGCGGCTGGGCGACATCGGCGGCTGGCGGCGCAGCGGGACCGGTCAACGCATCAACGGTGTGCGCTTCGATGGCGCCGATAGTCGGGAAGGCGCCGTCCGCCGCAGGCGTCAGGACCACCCGCGCCTGCCAGAAGCGCATGAACGCCCCGGCATCGATAACGTCGCTCCACACAACATCAGGACCATCCTCTGGACGCCGCATGTCATCGCTGCCAACCACCTCGGACCAGTCAGTCCACGAAGCGCCATCGGCGGAGACGCGCACGAACAGGCGCACCGCGGCGCCAGCCGGAATCTGCGCCTCGTAGCGCAGCACCAGATGACTGAACGGGCGCGTCGTCCGCACCGGCGCGGTGAAGTATTCTCCGGTAGACTGGATCGCTGCCAGCGCAGCATCGCCTGCTGGCGCTGCAACCGTTCGCTCCGGCAGCAGATCGCCTGTCTGTTCCTGAGCATCTGACGAGTACGACGGCAGAATCAGCGCGATGGTCGTGAGCAGCAGCGCAGCAATGGCAGTAAGACGTAATGGTGCAATCTTCCAGATGCGCATACAAACCGCCCCCTCTCCAGGAGTATCCTCAGTTCCATCGTAGAACGCAGTTCAATGGAATTGCTGACACGCTGCTGATAGACGCCTGACAACCATCTGACCGCTTTGCGGATGAGTGTTGAAATAAGGCGTCCTGATGCGGCAAACGTAACGGTCGGGCTGTAATGAAACTGTAAGCGTCGATCAGGAAAGTCGCACGCCTGCGTCAATTGCACGACGCAACCGTATCGGAACAATTCAATAGGAAGATCAACCAGATGCTGGACAATTTCGTGATCGGCGTTGGCTTCGACAGGCTCAGCCAACGCAGGTCGCGCCTGCCGAAACCAACGCTGGTCAACGTCTTCGATTGTCCAGGTTCAGGTTGATGCTCTACAAGTGGCGCGCATTGCCCAACCCGTCAGAATCCGTCTCAATCCGTGCCGATCCGTGTTCTATCCCGGTCGTAACTTTTTCTTGACGAATGCGGTAGCAGGGTCAAAGGAGGCTGACGATGACCCTGATCATTCTCGCCATTGCCTGGATGGCCGGCATCTTTCTCGCCGACGCGCTGCACCTGCCGCTCTGGCATCTGGTCGCTGGCAGCGTCGGAAGCGGCATGGCTGCTATCGCGTTCCATCGGCGACCGCGGGTGCGGCTGGCGTTGCTGGTAGTATGCGTGGCGGCGGCGGGCGGCGCGCGCCTGGCGGCGGCGGAGATTCCGGTATTACCCCACAGCATTCGGCTGCTGAACGACAGCGGCGACGCGCGGATTCGCGGCGTCGTGATCGAAGACCCGCGCCGTCTCGCCGATGGGCAGCGCGTCGTCATCGCCGCTGACAGCGTGCGTGTTGGCGATGCCTGGCAGCCCGCCGAAGGTCTGGCGCTGGTGACGTTGCCGCGTTATCCGGAGCGGTTCTATGGCGACCGGCTGGAATTGACCGGCGCGCTGACAACGCCGCGCGCAGCGGCGCGCCCCGGCGATTTCGATTACCGGGTCTATCTGGCGCGGCGCGGCATCTTCTCGCTGATGAAACCAGAACAGGCGCGCCTGATTGCGTCGGATCAGGGGCATCCGCTGATCACGGCGCTGCTCCGGTTCCGCGATCAGGCGCG
>JAUQOW010000214.1 GCA_030550675.1 Chloroflexota bacterium | reverse complement strand
AGCGCCAGAAAGACGCGCGGCTCGGCGAGGAGGGGAATGGCGCGAACAAAGGTGTCGCCTGAGACCGATGTTGAAGCGATGGTTATGGTTCCCCAGCGTGTTCTGGTCGCGCCGTAACCGCCGGGAACTTCGATGCTCATCTTGGAACCTGGTTTTAGAACTGTCTGGATATCTGATCGCATTCGCCTGCTGAGATAGAGCAGATTATCGCATGTGATAAATTGGTGTCCATCCCACAACACACTGAGACTCACGCCATCGGAAAGGACAAGCTCATAAGCGTGATACGGCTCAAGGTGAGAACCCGGCGCGACTGGATGCACATGCCCTGTTATTTCCAGGCGTGATTGAGCGGGACCGGCATGTTGCCCTATGACCGATTGCTGCAACCGCTGCATGTCGTCAGTCGGACCGACCTCCTGCCAGAAGGTGCGCGTTGTCTCCCAGATGCGACGCAGGCGGGCAAAGGACGGGTTCTTTGCGATCGTATCAGCGTGATAGCCATGCTGCTGGTTTGGTTCACGCACCAGCAGCGAGCGCACACAAGCGCCAGACAACCAGTGCGTCAGGTCAAACGAACCAACAATCAGCGCAAAGCGGCCCTTGTCATCAGCGACCTCATCGAGCCAGATGGTGGTGGACAACCACTGAGTCCGCCAGTCCCTGGCGCGATCAGCGCGGCGTTGCTCGCACACATCGCACAGATTGCGCTCCTTCGCTTTCGGACCAGGACCCTGCGGGCGCAGACCGCAGACCGTGCAAATATCATTCTGATTACTCGACCAGAACTGCTGTATTCTCTGTATGTCGGGCATTGAAACCACAGAGCGTGAAAGAAATCCGCCGATGTCAGGCAACTCATCATGAGGGGAAGCAGGCCAGTTTGGGTCCTGTCCCCACCAGGCATTTGTCTCCAGGTCGATAGACGGTGCGATTTCACCTTCAATCCCAGATGCAAACGTTTCTCGAATGATTGTTTCCAGAGACTGGTTATGCGGATTAATGGCATTCAAGAGATCCTGCACGTCGGGAACAACATAAATGCTGCCATTTTCATCATGGTAGACCTCGCATCCGAATGGATATGTCACTTCGAGCATCTCGCGCACGCGATTCAGTGCGTCTGTCAGCAATTGCCGTCGAGCCAGTAAATCGGGAACTCGCATAACATTGATCAGGTAATCCAAACCATTCACCTGAACGGCGAGCAAGCGCCAGCGCAAATCTTGAGCGGCGGGCGTCACTCCTTTCAGCAATGCGCCAGCCAGCGCTGCTTTATAGAGCGCTCCAACCAACAGACCCCAACTCCATAAATCCACTTCGTTGATCGGACGACGAGTATCAGCGATGGCTTGAGAAAACAATGTGCTAATCGCTTGAATCAGACCAGAACGATTAGCCGTGCAGTTAGACACACTATTCCAGGGCAGACCCCATAATTGAGCAGTCAGAGAAGAAGAGGGCAAATCTTTCTCGAAACCGAATGGTGTACTGATTTTGATTCCTGGATAGTTTTGTTTTCCGTCAACGGGTTCCTGCTTGTCAAAGTGTGCGGTATTATGACAGCGTGATAGAAATTGACCTAAAACATCATTCAACCACGTTCGATCATCTAACAAGTTTGCAAATGTCCGGCTAAACCCAAGTATGGAAAAAATGACAGTCCCCAGAATGGAAAATTGTTGGGCAAGCTGATTTCGTGGTAATGCCTGCTGCTTCGTAAGGTTTGCTGACTGTGTTCTAAGATGTTCATCAGAGCATTTACGATAGTCATGCACCCACCCCGCCACTTCCGCTAGCAGCAGTTCATTGCGGTGTTGTGCGAGAATGCCGAGTTGATACATGATTGCCCTCAAGATGTCACCATTTGTCGTGCAAAGTTGCGCTCATTCACGGCTCTCCGTAGTTAATCGCTGCACAAGGCGCTGTGCAATCGTCAGGGCCTCTTCCGCCAGCGTCAGCGCCTCGTGCGCCTGAGCCTCGTCGAACAAATCCCAGGGAGTGAGGTTCTGTTCTTCGGCGCCGTAATCGGTCTTTACGTGAACCTCCATTCCCAGAGTATCGGCAATCATCGCAAGACGCTCAATGTCAACCGTCGCTTCGGATGGAAAGCGCTGACGCACTAGCGCTTCACGCAGCCAGACCCCCGGTTGATGGGTGCGTCCGAGGGGACCGACCAGCGCCAGCACAGCCTTCGCGGCGTTTTCACTGGCCAGTTGGGCATTATCAACGGCTGAACGCCAGCGTTGCAGACCGATATCCTGGCGCGCTTCCGTGATAAAGCCGCTGGCAAGTTTGAGACGATACGCAGCGCTCTGATTCATTCGCTCCCTTTCCTCTCCAACCTGTTGCCAGTCGAGGCGCCATCCGTAACCCGGAAACGTGCGCCATTCCCACACAAGATCGCGATCCCGCTGGACGCGGTAGAGTCCCTGCCTGTCGAGCACGCTGCGCAGGGCGGCAAGGGATCGAGTGAGCGATCCATCACGATCGTAGAGGATGATGCCATCGATAGCAATGTCCAGATAGAGCGACGGCAGTTGCGCAGTGAATTCGGACGGCGTTTTGGCGATGATTGCCGCTCGACCACGCCATTCAGCAGGCAGACAGGCGGTCAGGCATTCATGACGCGCCAGCGGCGATGTGGGCAGATGCTCCGCAATTAACAACAGATCCCAATCGCTATCGGAAAAGGCGTCGCCGCGAGCGCGCGAGCCAAACAGCGCCAGCGCGACCAGGCGATCGCCCAACGCCTGCCGCAATGCATCAACAACCGGCTGAACTTCGCTGATTGCCGCTTCTGTCGTTGATAAACCGGTCACGACGCTCTCCTGATAGGCAGATCAATCTAAACCTGGGCAAACATGCCTGTACCTGTGGAGCGGTCGGCGTTGGCTGAGCCCGTCGAAGCCAACGCCGATCACGAGATTGTCCAACGTCTGGTTGACTATGAGAACAGAAACGCCGCCGATTGCCCGTATTCTAACTCATCGCGCGTTAGCGCGCGTCCTGTGCTGCTGCCTGTTTAACCAGTTCAGTAAGGGAGCGGAACGTTTTCTGCCGGGGCGATTGCGACGAGTCAGCCGCGATAGCCAGTTGACCCTCATCTGGCAATGGCTCCTCCGCCGTGCCAAACCCGCTGCTGGTCTTCGCGCCGAAGCCGTCGTCGGCGAGCATACGGCGGATGCCACTGGCGACGGTTGCAAGGTCGTTGGCGATCTCCGCATCGTCCACCTGCACGCCGAGGGGAACGTACAGCAGCGTGAAGGTCCCCTGCGCTCCTGCCGGTGCGCACTCGAAGAGGATCGGTCCCCGCTCACCGACGCCCTTCACGCGGTCGTGGGGATTGATCACCTCCAGACCGAGCCGGTCGAAGAAGGTGGGGAAGAAATGCAGGCTTCCAGCAGCAAATGTGGCATCCTCCCCCTTCACGTTGCCGAACAGACGCACCATCTGCCGGTCTTGCGCTTCCTGGTAGGGCGCGTCGTAGCCGCGCATCCGGCGCATCGTCGCGCGCAGCGCGCCCTTCCAGCCCGGCGCGGCGACGTAGGGAACCTTGAAGACCCATTCCTTCTTCAGCGGATTGTCGAGCAGGTGGAAGGTCTGGTCGTCGCGGCTGATATACGGCGTGCGCAGGATGAAAGGAAACCGGATCGCCCACGCGCCGCGCGGCAGCCGGGTCAGATCGGGCAGCGCCGGTTCCAGCCCGAGCCGTTGCATCCACGCCTGTCTCCGCGCAATGAACTTCTGCGCCTCCTGCTCGACCCAGCGCCGATAGCCGCCGCTCCGGGTGCGCGTGCCGCTGCGGGCGCGTTCGCGGTGCGGGGTGAGGATCGCCTGCGCCAGAATGTCGAACCGCGCAACAGGGTCTTCGATCTGTGCCAGGTCGGTCCAACCGGGCGGCAGGCGATTGGTCTCGCCAGCCAGCCACGGCACGGCGAGCGACTGGGTGATGCCATCCTGCAAGACGAAGGGAAAGCGAGCGTGGAAGTCGTGGGTCATCGCAAAAACTCCAGCGCTGCGAAGAGTGATTGGAAGTGATTTCTCAACATCTGTTCGTTGACCTCGCTAAGGTTGAGAACTTTCTCGGCAAACACCGGCGGCGATGTATGCGCCTTAACAATTGCGGCGTACAGTCGCACATAGTCCTTGGCTTCAATGAGAGAAATGCCATTTCTTTGCAGGAGTGCCGGAAGTTCTTCAGTAACTTTCTTGATTAATGCTTCACCGTTGACACTCAGGTTCTGGCTCTGAGCAATAGCCGTGGCTATATTGGGTTCCAGCGCCAGTGCCAGAACATAATCATCAATCGTTGCCTTAATAAATGAATCATTCCAACGATACGTTGCGACATGAAGGGCGACACGAAAATCTAATCCTTTGGGATGCCAAATGTATACATTATTAGGATTGCCCTTTGGCTCAAGTTTTGGCTTGATAGCAGGATTCCTTCCTGCAAAGATGCGCTGCAATATTCCTTCAGTGCTCTGGACTAAGCTATTAACGGTTTCGTTGTCGTGAAGATCCAGATCTCTTAAAATAAGAACTCTGACTGAATCCAAGTTAATAAGCGGACCTATCTTCCCTCTAATGGTTTTATCCATTTGTCCTTTGCCATCACTGCGATTGATTTCGATTGTGAAGCCAATAAAGCCTTTCAGTTTCTCCAGCACCTTTTCCTCGGTGCTTCCCTCAACGATCGCAGAGACTTTCATGCGTGTCCTCGCGGAGTTGAAAGTGCAACGGAGCATCAAACTCTTCCAGCACTCGCGGATCGTGCCCGGCTTCGAGCCATACCGTCAGATTGTCTACATCAAACCATGCGGATTTGAACGACCCATCGCGCAGGTTCATGCGGAAGACCAGCGTATCATCGACGGGCAACTCGTTTCTTTGCAGAAGACGAGTGATGTGGGCAATCGCCTCCAGACTATGTGTGGCGATACAGACCTGTATCGGCTTCTCTTTCGTAATGCTGAACACCGCGTCTAACAGGCGCACCAGAGTGGCAAGGTTCTGGCACACCTCCGGCTCCTCCCACAGCACCAGTCCTGGATTCGCGTCGTCCACCGTCTCAGCCAGGGCGATCAGCGCCGCCAGCAGTTTGAAGGCATGGCGCGCGCCGTCGCCGAAGTGATCAATGGCGAGCGGGGTGCGACCGGGAAAGCGCACATAGCCGGTGCACCCCGTTTGCCCGTCCAGTTCGTTCAGCACCTCAATCTTTGCATCTTTGAGCGCTGGAAAGACTTCCGCCATACGTGCGGCGATCCTTTCGTACCAGTCTGGCACGGTTCGGTATGCCCATCTGGCAAACTGGTCGGTGAAATGGGCGTTAGCCGTCGTGAAGTTGTAGAACAGAACGCGTTCAGGATGTGGGCGCTGTCCCTGCGTCACCCACACTGCCAGGCGGTCAATCGGAAGGCGCTGATCCCAGCGGTAGACCCAGTCGGGTTCCCAGAGGTAGTGCCAGTCAATGGGTGTGGCGTCCCCTTCCGTTTCCTGTCCGGTTGCCTTCTCCTCCTGGACTGTGGAAGCGCCTGTTGCAGTGTACGACTGGCTCTGCTCAGCAATGACGGCGGCTGCGGTCTCTTGTCCGGTCTCCGCAATGGCCGGAGCGAAGGGTTTAAGTCCCGCTTCAGCAATCCACGGCGGGATCATGCTGTCGTCAAGCGCTCGCGGATGCACCAGCGTCACCATCGCAATGCGGGCAATGTCGTCCTGAGTGAAGCGGTCTTCCGTTCCCCACTCCGGCGGCGGCGCGCCAAGGCGAAAGGTGGTCCACGGCGGTGCGACCTTACTCGCCGGAAGTCGGCGCAGATCGATCTCCAGCCCGCCCTCCGCCGTCACGACCGCCGGGTTGTCTGTCCAGGGACCACGCTTGCCATGGCGTTCGCGCAGATAGGGCAACGGCTCGCATCCCAGCAGATCGGTGCGCACCGACGTGGCGGCTCTGAGAACGCCGGTTTCGGCGGTCAGCAAATCGTCGCGGATGAACTGCACGGGACGACCGCTGGTGGCGCTGAGGTACAGCAATTCGAGCATTGCCGTCTTGCCGCTGTTGTTCGGACCGATGAAGACATTGAACTTCCGCAGATCCTTCAGATCGCCCTGCCGGATGCCGCGGAAGCGGTGGATCAGGATACGTTCAATCATATGCGCTCCAGAAATGTCAGGAGTTCGTCTGTCGTCCGAGGTCGCGCTGCCTCCAGCGTTCCGCTCACGCCCAGCGTCGCATTCCAGGTGTCGGTGTTGATCAACATCTGCCACACGGGTTCAGCCCGCACGCCCGCCAGCCATGCCGAGCCGCGGATCTCCCATCCGTCGTCGTATGGATATGCCCAGCTCACGGCAACTTTGCTGCGTATGCGGTCGGCAGCAACGCGCCCCCAGAAGAGCTGGTCATTCCCCCAGGCGCGCTGCCAGTGTTGGAAGCGCCAGGCGTTCTTGAGCGCCGGAGCGACCGGGACGGTCTGTGTGGCAAACGGGCGCACCTGCGTCACCACTCGCTCAAAGCCGCCGATCCGGCTCCACCATGCCGCGCTCACTGGTTGAAACCGATAGCGGAAGAAGCCGAAATCGCACAGGTTGGGCAGGTTGCGATCACGCCCGTCCCTGTTACGCGCCAAACGTTGCGCTTCCTCGCGCCACAGTTCTTTTGGAGGCTTCTCAATCTCATCCCAATTCTGTATTTCCACCGCCCCATACCCCAGTTGCGGCTTTGCGCCGAGGCTGCCCCAGCGCTCGACGAAGCGCAGCAATGCGAGCATGCGCGCGATGCTCTCCCCGTCGCCATCGAGCCGCAGGGTGAACTCGCCCATCCTGCCCGGCGGCAGGAACCAGCCGCGATTGCGCCCCGGCGGACGGATGTTCAGGAGTTGATCGCCCTGCCAGAGCGGAACGGTCTGATCCTTGACAACGGCAATCCGAAACCGCCGTCGCCAGCCGGTGGCGCCGAAGAGCTGGCAGACATCGCACAACCCGGCGTCACGCAGTCGCTGATGATCGTCGGTTGCCGTAGATGTGTCGAACTTTTCCCTATCGAATCGACATTCGCCCCTGCTCGGATCGCACGCCGTCCCGCCCAGCCCGCGCACAATCGCTTCGTACCACCAGCGCATACTGCCAAGCAGACCGGTTTCGTGGATACGGTCTGCTTTGCCGTCCACGCCGCCGGTCCAGAGCGGAGTCAGGGTTTTGATGCGGATGTCTGCCATGTGTTCGAATCGTAGAAGTGACAGGCGTGGAGATACGCTTGGTTGGGCATTATATTATTTCTGAATGATCTCATTAAACGAAAGCCCTGCATCAAGCAGTTCGAGAACGCTTTGGACTGTGATCCGGGCGCCTGACACACACGGCCTGCCGAAGTGAATATTTGGATCAACTCTATGCCACCATCCTCTACACCATACACTCGATTGCTGACAACAGACTGTATTCTATCTTGCCCTGAACGGCAGCGCGAACGGCGCTGACCGACGGGGAACAAGGGGGAGTTGTCAGGCGGTAGCGCGATTATTGCTCCCGTCTATCTTTTGGCTTTAGAGTCACAGCCGCAGGATTCTCACGGTCAACGTCCCAGCGTGCAGGATTGTCCAGTATGTATTGCCGAACGAAGTTTAACTCATCATCGTCTCGGATAATGTGTTCGTAATAATTGCGTTGCCACAGACGACCGCGAAACGGCAGCCAACCTGACTGTCGAACACCGTCCGCATACAATCTGGTTGTCATCGTCTTCAACCGATGGACAACATCCGGCAACGATAATGTCGGCTCATCTTCCCGTGATCGTCCCGTCGTCGGGGCAATCCCCTGCGGTCCATCGGCGATGGGGGTCGCCGTCGGATCCGGGTTTGTTGGTGTAGGGGCAACCCCCTGTGGTTGCCCTGAGTCGGGTTCGGTCATTGTAGGGACAACCCCCTGTGGTTGCCCCATTGCGGGACGCGCCAAACGGTCAGGGCAGGCACAGGGGCCTGCCTCTACCAGGACGACGATGCCATGGATATGATTGGGCATTACGACAAACGCATCGGTTTCAACACCTGGATAAAACACCGGCATTTCTTCCCAGACCCGTTGCACCATCCGCCCGGCCAAGTTCAACTGCATTTCTCCGTCGACAACCTCGCCGAACAAACACGCTCGATCCTGAGTAACGATGGTGATGAAATACGCGCCTGGCTGGGAATAATCGTATCCCTTCAGACGAATGCTGCGGCGGTGATGACGTGTCGGGTCGTATGTCACGATTTTCCTCTCTTCGGCTTTTCGGCAAAGTGCCCAAAGTCTTTGACTGACACGCTCTATTAGCGTCTGCAAGCATAACATAATACTAACTCGCGGTCAGTGGTATAATAATGCCACTTTGCTCCGTGTCAAGCATTTTGGGAGGCGCCAATGGCGCGTGTTACTCGTCCTGCCGACCACCTCTCG
>JAUQOW010000213.1 GCA_030550675.1 Chloroflexota bacterium | reverse complement strand
CTTCATCTTTCCGATAGGTCTTTCCAGAAGCATCACGATACTCGTAGACCAGCCGATGACGGTTGCCCAGGCTGGCTGCGCTGCGATATTTGCGCACCACCACTGCGTCCGTCTCAACGCCATTCGCCAGGATTTCCTGAAAGTGATACGTGCGCTGGATGAAGCCAAACGCCGTCACCCCGACAATCACGAGAGGCAGAACGCAAAACAGGAGGACGAACAAAACTTCACCACTCATCGCACGCTCCTCTTGTCACTATCGCAACTGCGCTTCCAGATCGGCAGGCTCAGTTACCGGCAACTGGCAGGCATAGTTCTGGCACACATACGCTGTCGCCTTGCCGTCGATCCGCCCGCGACCCACGAGCAGCGGCGACGGAATGCGCGGCGGGTCCTCGTCGGGGCGCGCCAGCACCATCACACGGTTTGGACGGAACGGTTTGAGCGCAGCCGCCGCCAGCGCGCGCGTATCATCAGCCGCCGGGTCGCCAATCAGCGCAATTTCGCGCGGCTGGCTCAATGCAAACTCGGCGGCTGCCAGGTAGCGCCCGAAGCCGGTCGGGTAGCGTTCCATAAAGGGAACCATCGCACCGAGCACGGTCAGCGCCTGTTCGCGGTAGCGCGGCTCATCGAAGATCAGCGCCAGTCGCAGCAGAACATCGGCGGCGGCGGAACTGCCGCTCGGCGTCGCGTTATCGCCCGTGTCGCGCGGACGGATGACCAGCTGTTCATGATGAGACCCAGTATCGTAAAAACCGCCGATCCCATCATCCCAGAACCGTTCCAGCAGTGCATCCGCCAGCGCGCGCGCCTCCAGCAGCCAGCGCGGATCGAAGGTCGCCTCGTATAGCGCCAGCAACCCATCCGCCAGCAACGCATAGTCTTCCAGGAACGCCGGGGTCGGGTTGGCGACGCCCTGCCGCCAGGAACGCAGCAATTCGCCATCGGCGCGGCGCAATTCGCGCAGGATGAACTCCGCACAGCGCACCGCCGCCGTTCGATACTCCTCACGATCCAGCACAATAGCGCCAAGCGCAAACGCGTGCAGCGCCATGCCGTTCCAGGCAGTCAACACTTTATCGTCGAGTTCTGGCTTTGGGCGACGCTGGCGCACCTCGAACAGCACCCGCCGTCCCCGTTCGGCGATGGCTTCGACCCGCTCGACCGGCACGCCCATCACGCGCGCCGCTTCCGCCGGGGAACGCCGCACATGGAGAATATTCTTGCCCTCGAAATTGCCGCGTTCGGTCACTCCATACAGCGCCGCGAACACGGTTGCGTCCGCGCCGAGCGCCTCCCGGATCTCGGCAGGCGTCCAGACGAAAAACGCCCCCTCATGCTTGTGCGTCGCGTCCGGCGCTGGCAACGAGTCGGCATCCTGCGTACTGAAGAACCCGCCGTCTGGATGCTGCATCTCGCGCCGCATGTACTCCAGCGTTTCTTCGGCGATACGACGATAGAACGCATTGCCGGTCGCCTGGAACGTCTCCAGATAGACCCGCGCCAGCAGGGCATTGTCGTACAGCATCTTCTCGAAGTGCGGCACAAGCCATTGCGCATCGACGCTGTACCGGTGGAACCCGCCGCCGATCTGGTCGTACATGCCGCCTTCCGCCATTGCCCGCAGCGTCTTTTCCAGCATCTCCATGCCTCTGCCGGTTCGCACGGCGTAGCGCAGCAGAAACTCCAGCGTCATCGGCTGCGGGAACTTGGGCGCGCGCCCAAAACCGCCATATGCTGGATCGAACGCCTGCTGCAACCCCACGAATGCAGCGTCAAGCGCGGCAGGTGTGAGTGCGCCGCCGGGCAGCTGCATCCTGGCCGCCTCACGCATCCGTTCCAGCAGATCGCGCCCGCGTGCCAGCAGGTCATCGCGGCGGGTCGCATATGCCTCGGCGACAGCACGCAGCACACGCCGGAACGACGGCATCTGCCAGCGATCATCGGGCGGAAAGTAGGTTCCGGCGTAGAATGGCGCGCCATCAGGCGTCAGAAAGACCGTCATCGGCCATCCGCCGCTGCCGGTCAACGCCTGCACCGCTGTCATGTAAATCGAGTCCACATCTGGCCGCTCCTCGCGATCGACCTTCACATTGATGAAATACTGGTTCATCAATGTGGCCGTTTCGTCATCCTCGAACGACTCGTGCTCCATCACGTGGCACCAGTGGCACGCCGCATAGCCCACACTCAGCAGAATGGGCTTATCCTCCGCCTTTGCACGCGCAAACGCTTCCTCACCCCAGGGATGCCAGTCCACCGGGTTATACGCATGCTGCAACAGGTATGGACTTGTTTCGTGAATCAGGCGATTTGGACGCCGGGTTTGCTCAGTATTCGACATAATCGCTCGCTTCCCAGCAACAGACTGTCAGAAACTCATACTGCCGATCAAGTCTACCATACTTCACGCAAATCCACAGGTTCTGTCACACCATTGTCAACTCCACAGCGCCGATCTCCCGTGCTATACTCAACCTGTCACCCGGGAAGATCGGATATGCGCGTGTCTGCATGTTCCCGGAGGAGGGAAGCAATGCAATCGCTCGAAACCTGGCTCGGCGCGCACGGTCACACACTGGCGCAGGCGCTCGACACGCAGCGCGACATTATTTGTGATCAGGTCACCCGCAAACTGGCGACCACCTACCCTGATCTCTGCCCCAATCTCCCGTCAGAAGACCCCGAACTCTCGCAGCAGATCATGTTCCAGCAAACGCCACAGCGTTTCCACACCATGCTGCTGGCGGCGCTCCGCTTTGGAACGCTGGCGATCATCGAGCGTGAGTATCGCTGGCTCTGGGGCATTGTGCAACGTTTTGGCGTCGAGCGCCCGCACTTATTGCAACAGGTGCGGTGGTATTTTGAGGCGGCGCGAACATGTGCTCCGCTCTCACTCGAAGATCGCGCCTGGTTGACGGTGATCGAGTCTGCCATCGAGCAGATTGTGCTGGCAGCTACGAATGTTACCCCACCGAACATCCCGCCGCCGCCGCCTTCTTATCCTCGCTCAATTGCGCAATCTGCTTGACAAAAGCCGTTTCAAAGGACACAATCCAGCAGAATCAGGACAGCCCGAGCGCCTATCCGAATAATCGGAGAAGACGCCATCACGGGTGATCTGAACAACGTTCCAGAGACTGATATGCGCATGTCATCCCTGTTTGGGCGCACCCTGCGCGAAACGCCCGCCGATATCGATCATCCATCGTTGCGCCTGATGATCCGTGCTGGTCTGGCACGCCTTTCTGCAGGCGCTCTCGCGTTCCTGCCGGTCGGTGCGCGCGTCCTGCGGCGTCTCGAAACAATTGCGCGCGAGGAACTGACGCACATCGGCGCACAGGAACTCTCCCTCCCGCTGTTTCGACCATTTGCCGCTCCGGGACATCTTTTGCCTGATTCTTCAGCCCTGCGCTGCACCGATCAATCCGGGCGATCCCTGACATTCGCGCCAACCGATGCATCAATCATCGCCAGCCTTGCTGCAGGCGAAATCGCCTCGTACCGTCAATTGCCTGCGCTGTTGTATCGAACGCATCCCGTCTATTGCAGCGACTGCCGCTCATCGTGGTTGAGAGAAGGGATCGCGCTCACCGTTTACGCTCTCGACAGCAGCAGTGGTGAACCGGCAAAGACGGGGGCGCAGGTGCATAGCGTCTTCGAGCGCATATTCCGCCGCTGCGGCATTCGCATCCTGGCGGTGGAAGCAGGCGTCAGCAATGGAAGCAGCGTCGCCGCACAGGCGTATGTCGCCGCCTCCGGGGACGGCGACACCGATCTGCTGATCTGCGAGTCGTGCGGCTACGCTTCCGTCCTGGAAGCGGCGCGCATCGCCGCTGGCAGCGCGACTGCTGCATCCAGGGCAGGAGATGAACCGGGTTCGCCGGAAGAAATCGCCACCCCGAACTGCGCCACAATTGCCGATCTGGCGCGTTTTTGCGGCGTCCCTGAGTCGGCAACTGCCAAAGCGGTCTTCTTCGACTCACCTGAGCGCGGATTGATCTTCGCCGTGATCCGCGGTGATCGCGACATCAATACACGGAAGCTCTGCATTGCAACAGGCGTCTCGACCCTCACGCCAGCCCGACCCGAACAGATCAGCGCGATCGGCGCGGTCGCCGGATATGCGTCGCCGGTCGGGCTGCAAAACCGCGCGTCCAGCCGTGTCCTGATCGTCGCCGATCCATCGGTCACAACCGGATCGCCGCTCATCGCGGGCGCCAACCGTTATGGTTACCATCTGCGCAACGTCGTGTACGGGCGCGACTGGCATGCTGACCTTGTCACAGACATGACGCTGGCGCGCGCTGGCGATCCCTGCGTGAACTGCGGCAATCCCCTCCAACCCGCGACCGGACTGGCAGTCGGTCGTGCGATGCACGGCAGCGCCCTCCTGCCAGACGCAACGTTCCTTGATCGGGAAGGGATCGCACGCCCGATAGCCATGGCATCCTTCAGCCTCTATCTCGAACGACTGATCCTGACCGTTATTGAGCAGCATTGCGATCAATCGGGAATCGTCTGGTCCCAGGAGACGGCGCCATTCGACGTCCACCTGATTCGTCTTGGCAAGCAAGATGCGACTCGTCAATCCGCCGATGCGCTCTACGATGACCTCATGGCGGCAGGAATCGCCGTTTTGTACGACGACCGCGACGACACCGCCGGCGTCAAGTTCAACGACGCCGACCTCATCGGCTTGCCGCTCCGCCTGATTATTGGCGATCGCTTTCTCTCCGATGGTCTGGTGGAAATCAAACAGCGCGCAACCGGCGTTATGGTCAAAACACCGCGACAGGAGATCATAGCCGAAATACAAAAAGTGCGGACACCAGCAGGCTAATGGAGTTTGAGAACATAATCCGGTATCGCCCGGTTAAGCCCGCGAAGGCGGGCTTTGCTTTCCATAGCCCGCGACTTCAGTCGCCGGGCGGGTAGGCGGATAGCGGAATAATTTTTCAAACTCCATCAGCCGCCGGGCGGACGAGCGAATATGCGAACAGCACCCATCTACGGCACTGGCGCCATTGTACGCTGCGCCAGGTAGATGCGCGGCATCATCCCGCCGGTTCGCACCCGCACGACGGTCGAGAGCGTCCAGACGCTGGCATGCTGTGCGAACACACGTTCGATAAGGCGCACTTCGTGGGTCAGCAAACACATCCTGGCGCCAGGCGCCGCCACCCGTGCAGCTTCAGTGATGATGCGGGGATAGAGCGCTTCATTATCACGATGTGAACCGATCAACTGACCAAACGGCAGATCAGCGCAGAGCACATCAACAGATCCCGTCTCAAGAGGCAACAATGCGGCGTCCCACTGTTCCAGTCGCGCCGCTTTTGCAAACCCCGCCGCCTCCAGATTACGCTGGGCGCACTGGAGCGCTTCCTGATCCAGATCACAACCGATCGCCCGCCGCGCTGGGGCGAGAAATAACCGCTCGATCAGGAGCGTTCCGGAGCCACAGGCAAGATTGAGCACGCGATCAGTCGCAGCGGGTTGGGTCATTCGCATCATGACAGACGCAAGCGTTGCATTCAACGATCCGGGCCAGTTGCACACGCGCCATTCACGAGTTGCGAGCGGGCGTGGCGACAATCGGACGAGCGCTTCCCAGCCATTATTCAATGTTGCGCGACGCAAGCGTATCAGGAGATCGCCCTCATCTGGCGCTATTGCCAGACCAGTGTGGCGTGCCAGGGTTTCTTTGAGCCGGGTCAAGACTGACGAGTCTTCGCCGGCTGCACTCAGACGTATCGTGCGATACTGTTCGGATCGTTCCAATGCACGTACCGTATCCAGCGTTCTAAGCAGGCGGGTAAGGTGTTGATGCCCCAGGAGCGCGCGCGGGCGCGGCACATCATACGTTACGACCAGATATGCAGCCACAACCGAACGCAACCTGAGCAAGGATCGCAATTCACCCGCATACACCATTCGTACTCTGCCCGGATGCACCGTAATCGACGAACAGCGGCGTCCAAAGCGCGCTTGTATCTCCTTGATCGCATATGCTTCCAATCCTTCGAGCACATCACATTCGACATCGAACATAAGCGACATTTCCGTTGACAGAAATAAAAAAGTACAGGCGTGCACTTCATTGTACACGCCTGTACTTTCTTGCTTGTGGTAGCGGCGGGTGGATTCGAACCACCGACCTTCGGGTTATGAGCCCGACGAGCTGCCACTGCTCCACGCCGCGGGGTGTGGGCGCACGGACCTACGCTCCCGGCGGGCATCCCGCCAGTACCATCGGCGCTGCCGTGTTTCACGACCCGGTTCGGGATGGGACGGGGTGGGTCCACGGCGCTCCGCGCACGCCCCTGGTTCAGGGGAAGGCAGATTGGCGCGCTCGCCGCAGCGCACGCGCCCCGCGCTCCAGCAGGGAAGCCCTCGTCCATGCGCACGCCTCGCCTCTACCCCTCGCGGGGCCTCCAGCTGGCGCCGCTTACCCAGTCATCTCCTGGGGGACTTACCGACCTTTCGTCGCGAGTGGCGTCATCTTGGGGGGCATTTCCCACTTAGATGCTTTCAGCGGTTCTTGCCGCCGGACATGGCTACGGAGCCTGCAGGCCGCCCCACAACTCCTCCACCAGCGGTCCGTCCACTCCGGTCCTCTCGTACTAAGAGCAGCTCCCCGCACGCCACTAAGCGCCCGTAGCGGATAGAGACCGAACTGTCTCACGACGTTCTGAACCCAGCTCGCGTGCCGCTTTAATGGGCGAACAGCCCAACCCTTGGGACCGACTCCAGCCCCAGGATGCGACGAGCCGACATCGAGGTGCCAAACCGTGCCGTCGATGTGAACTCTTGGGCACGATCAGCCTGTTATCCCCGGGGTAGCTTTTATCCGTTAAGCTACGGCCCTTCCACGCGGAACCGTAGGATCACTAAGGCCGACTTTCGTCCCTGCGCGGCATGTCCGCCTTGCAGTCAAGCGCCCTTCTGCCTTTGCACTCACCGGCGGATTGCCATCCCGCCTGAGGGCGCCGTTGCGCGCCTCCGTTACTCTTTAGGAGGCGTCCGCCCCAGACAAACTACCCGCCAGCCACGGTCCCCGCCTCCTGCGGGTGAGTGCGCACGCCGCGCCAGAGTGGTATTTCACCGGCGCCTCCCGCGCCCCCGCAAGGGCGCGTTCTCCGGCTCCCACCTATCCTACGCAGACCCGGAGCGCGCACAATGGCAAGCTGTAGTAAAGCTCCACGGGGTCTTTTTGTCCTGCTACGGGTTGGCCGCGTCCTTACGGCCAGCGCAGTTTCACCGAGCCCCTGGTCGAGACACTGCCCAGATCGTGATGCCTTTCGTGCGGGTCGGAACTTACCCGACAAGGAATTTCGCTACCTTAGGACTGTTATAGTTACAGCCGCCGTTCACCGGGGCTTCGGTTCAGACCTCTCAGCCCTCCCCTTAACCTTCCGGCACTGGGCAGGCATCAGCCCGTATACGTCGCCTTGCGGCTTGAGCACGGACCTGTGGTTCTGGTATCCAGTCGCCTGGGCCTCTTTGCTGCGGCTCGCGCAGGCTCCCGCTGTCCAGCGTTCACCCGCCGAGCACCCCTTCTTCCGAAGGTACGGGGTCAATTTGCCGAGTTCCTTGACCAGGGATCACTCGTCCACCTTAGCTTCCTCAGCCAGCCTACCTGGGTCGGTTTGCGGTACGGGCAGCGATGCGCCTTCGTAGCAGGCCTTTCTCGGCTGTCCGGGTTCAACGCTCTTGCCGTGCGCTTGCGCGCCGACTCGCACTCGCTTCTCGGTCTGCGACGGCGCGGACTTTCCTCCGCCGTCTCCCTACCAGCTTGGACGGTCCTCGTCTGACCGCAGCGTCTACCCCCCAGCATCCCGCGTCCGTCAAGCGGCGCATCCCTGGTACAGGACTGTCTACCTGTTGTCCATCGGGTTTCGCTTGCGCTTCCCCTTAGGCCCGACTAACCCGCCGCGGATCACCCTTGCGGCGGAACCCTCAGGCTTCCGGTGGCGGGGGTTCGCACCCCGCTTCTCTGTTACTCGTTCCGGCATTCGCACTCGTGGTCGCTCCACGGCTGGCTTCCGCCGCCGCTTCGCCGCGTCCACGACGCTCCCCTACCACCTCTCCGGTCCTGAGCGTCGGTACGACCCTTTGCCCCGTTGGATTGTCGGCGCATCGTCACTCGACCAGTGAGCTGTTACGCACTCTTTCAAGGGTGGCTGCTTCTAAGCCAACCTCCTGGTTGTCTCCGCAACGACACATCCTTGCCCACTCAGGGTCGATTTTGGGACCTTAGCTGCAGGTCTGGGTTGTTTCCCTCTCGACGTACAACGTTTGCGCCGCACGTCTCACTCTGCGTCCGCCCGCGCGGCATTCGGAGTTTGGCGTCGTTTGGTAGGCGGTGAAGCCCCCGCACCACACCAGTGCTCTACCTCCGCGCGCGCTCTGGCGCAGGCTGCACCTCAATGCATTTCGGGGAGAACCAGCTATCTCCGCTTTCGATTGGCATTTCACCCCTACCCACAGGTCATCCGAGCGGTT